>DASPUC010000050.1 GCA_035623075.1 Nitrospiraceae bacterium
ATCGATTACAATGAACACCGGCCGCATGGTTCACTCGGGAACCTCACGCCCCGAGAGTTTACGGAACACGCGGCGACAACTGGGCTGCAGGAACCGGCGGATTTCCAGTTAAGAGCGGTCTAGTTTTGGGGAAAGGGTCAGCAGTGAACCATCATGTTGGGATTGCCGAGCAGACGTTCTAGGGATGGAAGCTGTGGTATCCGGGACTGGAATCGGAGCGTCATAAAGGCCCATAGCTATTCGTATGTCTTTATACCAATCAGAGAAAATCAGTATGAAATACTTGCATATCCGGTCCCCCCTCTTTTGTGTCATTGAATTCGAGCAATAAGCGCAGTAGGCTGCACGCCTCACCAAGCGGCCTCACAGCTCGGTGGGATGCCTTCCCCAGAAACCTGAAACGATCGAACTCAAGACGCGATAGACCTCTCGCGGCATGACTAACTATGTATGGTGGCCTAACAACTTAGAGAGAGCAATTCTGTGAACCCCTTCTTTCTAGTGAGCGTGTTGACTGCCTTCCGTGGCCTTGGGCGGAACCTACTGCGAGCAGGCCTTGCGATTCTCGGGGTTGCCATTGGTGTCGCAGTTCTAATAATTACGAGCAGCATCGGGCAGGGCGCTAGGGCTACTATCTCCTCAGAGATGGGGACCATGATGTGGACCAATGTGATCGTGGTTATGCCGGGCACTACAAACAAAACTGGAGCGCGAGGAACGCAAGGACTCGCTGTCAACCTGACGATCGAGGATGCCAAGGAACTTGAGAAGATTGATTCTCTCCTAAGCAATGTGTGTATGCGAAGACGTGATCCATCTCAGGTCGTTTTTAAAAACCAGAACTGGAATGTGCCGGTGAATGGCGTGAGTCCAAGTTGCTTGACCCTTTTCAGGTGGTCCCTCTCCAATGGCGAGTCGATTAGTCAAATGGATGTGGATGCCGCTTCACGCGTCGCCGTTCTTGGGCAATCTGTTGTCGAAAATCTTTTCGATTTGGACGAGGATCCAATTGGAGCGATTATCCGCATCAAGAATGTTCCATTCCGGGTGATTGGCGTACTTTCACCAAAGGGCAGTACGGCCGAGGGAGATGACGCGGACAATGTGATTTATGTTCCCTTCTCGTCGGCCCAACGGAAGGTATATGGTGGGATGTTTCTGAACACTGTTGAACGCATTTTCGTTACGACCCATCGTCCGGAAGACATACCGGAAGCGGTTGAACAAATTCGTCAAACTATAAGAATAAAACATCGCTTGGAACCTAACGAAGCAGACGATTTTACGGTCATGATGCCGCTAGAACTTATGAACGTCTCTGAAGGAACGAACCGGACAATGGGATCAATACTTATCGGCGTTGCAACTATTTCTCTTTTGGTTGGCGGGATTGGCATTATGAATATTGTTCTCGTGTCGGTAGCGGAGCGGACTTGCGAAATCGGGGTTCGCGTGGCAGTAGGTGCCAGGCGAGGCCACATTCTGGTCCAGTTTCTGATTGAAGCCATGATCCTAAGCGTTTTGGGTGGCCTTGTGGGAATCGCTGTGGGCATTCTAGGAGCCCTGGTCATCACGATTGTCGCTGGATGGCCCACCATTATTACAGCAGAATCTATTGGGACCGCCTTGTTCTTTTCGCTGATTATTGGTCTCTTCTCTGGATTGTACCCATCGAATAAAGCCGCCCGCTTGAATCCAATCGATGCACTCCGCTATGAGTGACCCTGCACGTATATGGTATTGCCACGATCAACAATTCGCTCTATGCAAACGGTTCAAGCTTTTAGTGGTGAGATAGCAATCTTTCGCAAACCTGTTCACGCCGAGGCAGCGTCCTTGGTGGTCAGTATGAAACTCCTCGTCTTAATCCCTGCTGCATCAAGAACCGATACCCCCTTTCTGCTTACCACTGTGCATCCAACCTATCCCCAGTATTAGTTCAAGTCAGTCGGAGTGCCCCTCGGCAACCGACCTTGAGCTCAGTCGCAGCATGAGCCTCTTTCAAGAAAATCTCGAGGTAGCCATTGCTATTGATCAGCGCGCGGGGTTTCTGTCGGTCGCCTTCACTGTAGCTGGCGACAAGTCCGTTTATCGGATGTCCGGCCACCCGGATAAGCGGGCTCGGCCGTTTCGTGACTGCCTCCAGTTCCTTCAGTAGGGCTGCGGAGATGTTGGAAATCAGATTACCGAATCGATCGATATAGACGATCTCTCCCAACAGCGTTCCCGATTCCCAACGCGGTTTACTGATCGGAAATGTCTTGGCATCACAGACCACCGGGCCGAACGCTGAGACCGGCTGATTTTTGGTGAGCCAGGCAGCAGCAGGAGCGAAGAGGTCTCGCCCATCGAACGTGGTCCCTGCGGATTCTAACTTAAATTGTCTGTTGGTAATTTCTCGCACTTCGACCTGGCTTTCCTCATCGAAAATATAGCTCAGCACCCCATTGTCCGGTGCCAGGAAGAAGTATCGATCGGTGTTGACCAAAAGGGGACGGCGGAGACTCCCCACACCAGGATCCACCACAACAACATGAATAGTGCCATCAGGAAATGATGCGTAACAGCATTTCAAGATGTAGGCAGCTTCTTCGACGGCATGTGGCCTGATATGATGGGAAAGATCGACGACCGTCGTCTGTGGATTAATCGTGAGGATGACCCCTTTCATGCTTCCCACGAAGTAGTCGCGATCGCCGAAGTCTGTCAGGAGGGTAATGAGAGGCAGTGCCTGCGGCACGCTACAACTCCTCGAACCGGATCTCCACCACTTCGTATTCAACCAACTTGGCAGGCGTCTTGACCTCGACAAAATCGCCCACCCGCTTGCCGATCAGGGCGCGCCCAACGGGCGACTGTACTGAGATTTTGTTAAATTTCATGTCTGCCTCATCCTGCCCAACAAGGGTATATTGTTTCTTGGACTGAGACTCTTGTTCGACCACCAGAACGGTCGCACCAAAGACGACGGTATCCGACGTGCGGCCAGCGGTTTCAATCACTCGAGCGTCGGCCAGCTTCGATTCGATCTCGGCAATCCGCGATTCGATGAATCCTTGCCGCTCTTTGGCTGCATCATACTCGGCATTCTCGCTCAAATCACCGTGGGAACGAGCCTCCGCAATGGCTTCGATAACGCGAGGCCGCTCCACTTTTCGGAGTCGGTCCAGTTCGGCTTTCAACGCCTCATATCCTTTTTTAGTAATCGGTGTCGGCATGATAACGAAATCCCTTTATGACAGGCGGTGATATTCCTGCAACGCTCGGATTGTCAACTCCTTCTTGAGCATGGCTTCAAGAGCCATCACCGCGGCTCGGGCTCCACGCATTGTTGTAAAGTACGCTAACCCTTTAATGAGAGCTTCGCGACGAATGGAGAGTGAGTCTTGATGAGAAGACGCGGTCCTGACCGTATTAACAACCAACGTGATCTGCCCATTTTTAATGTGGTCGACGATGTGCGGACGCCCTTCTCTTACCTTATTGACCGTCTCAACATCGAGTCCTTTTTCACGCAAGTACGACGCGGTACCCCTTGTGCTCTCTATTTTAAAGCCCAGCCCTCTTAGCTGTTTGGCAACTTCTAGTGCCGCTGGTCGATCCGAATCTTTGACGCTGATGAAGGCCGTTCCACCTATGGGTAGCGTGGCTCCAGCCCCAGCTTGAGATTTGGCGAACGCCCATCCGAAGTCACCGTCAATACCCATCACTTCGCCAGTCGATTTCATCTCAGGCCCCAAAAGCACATCGACTCCGGAGAATTTGGTGAATGGAAAGACCGCTTCCTTTACCGACAAATGGGACGGTATGCGCGCCTCGGTAAATCCCAAATCTCGCAAGCTTTTTCCCACCATCGTTTTCATCGCCAGTTTGGCAAGTGGTGTCCCGATAGCTTTACTGACGAACGGCACGGTCCTGGACCCTCGAGGATTCACCTCGAGCACATACACTGTATTACCTTTCACGGCGAACTGGGCGTTCATGAGTCCTACGACGCCGAGTTCCAGGGCCAGCGCGGTCATCTGACGGCGAATCTCCTCGACGATCTTCTGGTCGAGTGAGTAAGGAGGTAGTGAACAAGCAGAATCACCGGAGTGCACTCCGGCTTCCTCTATGTGCTCCATGATGCCCGCGACCACAACGTGCTTCCCGTCAGAAATGGCGTCGGCATCTACCTCTATCGCATCCGATAGGTATTGATCGATCAGGACAGGATGCTTCGGCGACGCTTTGACCGCAGACCCCATATAGGCGAGTAAGCCAGCTTCGTCGTACACAATCTGCATAGACCGCCCGCCGAGAACGTAGGAAGGCCGCACCATCACAGGATAGGCAATCTGAGACGCCACCTGCACGGCTTCCTCGACCGATCGCGCCATCCCGCTGTCAGCTTGCCGTAGCCCTAGCTTGCCTAAGAGCTCACGGAATCGCTCACGATCTTCCGCCCGATCAATGGCGTCCGGACTTGTGCCGAGGATCCGCACACCGGCCTTCGCCAGCGGTAAGGCCAGCTTCAGCGGTGTCTGTCCGCCAAACTGTAGGACCACACCCAACGGCTGCTCACACTGAACAATGTTCAGGACATCTTCCTCTGTCAGCGGCTCAAAATAGAGTCGATCGGACGTATCGTAATCCGTACTGACCGTTTCCGGATTACAGTTGACCATGATCGTTTCGATTCCTTCGTCCCGTAAGGCCATGGCTGCATGCACGCAGCAATAGTCGAATTCAATCCCTTGCCCGATTCGATTCGGCCCGCCCCCCAAAATAATCACCTTTTTCCGGTCCGTCGGCCTCGCTTCGCATTCGCTTCCGTAGGTTGAATAAAGATAGGGAGTATGGGCCTCAAACTCTGCAGCACAGGTATCCACCCGCTTGTACGTCACCCTTCTCGATTGTGCGGCTTGGAGCCGCTGCTTCGACACAGCGGCTGCCGTCGCACCAACCAAGTGTGCAATCCGATCATCCGCAAAACCCAATTCCTTGGCTTCCCACAACAATGCGTCATCAACTCTAGCCGACCTGTTTCCAGATTGACCCACCAATCTGTCTTCGAACTGGAGTAGTTCCCTGATTTGTTCCAAAAACCAGTGGTCGATTTTGGTCAAGGCAAACAGCGCATCATTGGAGAGGCCGAGACGCATCCCATCGGCCACATGCCAAAGTCGCTCCGGAATCGGCGTTCGCAACACCTGGCGAACGCGCTCCACACCGGCCTCCCGATCGAACCCTTCAGGGATACCGCGGTCCAATCCCATCCGAGAGGCAAACCCGTTTAGGTCCAACTCGAGCGAACGGATCGCCTTCTGCAACGCTTCCTTGAATGTCCGCCCGATCGCCATCGCTTCTCCGACTGATTTCATCTGGGTCGTGAGAGTCGGGTCAGCTCCTCTGAATTTCTGAAAGGCAAATCGAGGAATCTTGACGACCACATAGTCGATCGTCGGCTCGAACGAAGCCTTGGTCACTCCTGTGATGTCGTTGGTGATCTCATCCAGCGTATAGCCAACCGCTAACTTGGCGGCGATTTTCGCGATGGGAAACCCCGTCGCTTTCGAAGCCAGGGCTGAGCTTCGAGAAACACGCGGGTTCATTTCGATGATGACCATCTCGCCGTTCTCCGGGTTGACCCCGAACTGAATATTCGATCCTCCCGTATCAACACCGATTTCGCGGATGATCCGAATGGCTGCGTCCCGCATTCGTTGATACTCTTTGTCCGTCAGCGTCATCGCCGGAGCCACGGTGATGCTGTCGCCGGTATGGACGCCCATGGGGTCTAGGTTCTCGATGGGACAGACGATGACGACGTTATCCTTCAGATCCCGCATGACTTCGAGTTCGAATTCTTTCCATCCGATCACTGACTGTTCGATGAGCACTTGGCTGACAGGGCTCATCGCCAATCCCCAATCGACAACCCGATCGAACTCTTCGCGGTTATAGGCGATGTTCCCGCCGGTTCCTCCCAAGGTGAACGACGGGCGAACAATGGCAGGGAATCCGACCCGGTCGAGTACGCGAAGGGCTTCGCCACGAGTATGAGCGGTACCGCTCTCCGGAACCCTCAACCCGATTCGCTGCATCGCCTGCTTGAACGCCTCTCGATCCTCAGCCTTATGAATGGCCTCCGCCGATGCTCCGATGAGCTTTACGCCATACTTTTCGAGCGTTCCTCGCTTCACCAGCCCCATCGTGGTATTGAGCGCCGTTTGTCCCCCCATTGTGGGAAGCAACGCATCGGGACGTTCCCGTTCAATCACTTTTTCGACCACGTCGACCGTGATCGGCTCGACGTAGGTACGATCAGCTAGTTCAGGATCCGTCATGATCGTCGCCGGATTGCTATTGATCAGGATGATCCGGTAGCCCTCCTCCTTGAGTGCCTTGCAGGCCTGCGTTCCTGAATAGTCAAATTCACAGGCCTGGCCGATGATGATCGGGCCTGATCCGATCAGGAGTATCGATTCGATGTCGGTGCGTTTCGGCATGCAGTCCTTGAAAAGATCAACTGGTTCTCGGCATGACCGGACCAATCGGTGGCTGATAGGGCGCCGGACGCGGCGGAGTGCTTGGTCCCCCGTCGGGCGGGTGATAGAGCGGCAGGACGTCCGGTAACCACGCTTCAATCTGATTGATACGAGTCACATCGGAAGGATGGGTGGAAAGAAACTCGGGGATGGCCTGTTGAGATCGGAAGCACAGTTTATCGATCATCTGGCGCGGGCATCCGCTCATCCGTTCCCAAAATGGAACGGCTTCCCGGGGATCATACCCCGCCTGGGCCATGAGCCGGAGTCCGATATAATCCGCCTCAGACTCCTGTCTCCGATTGAAGGGTAAGGATACGTTCACTCCGTACGCCCCGAGAAGGCCTTGGATCGCTCCTCCTTGGGCATGACCGGATACTGCGGCGCCCAAGGCACCGAGTTGTGCGATTTGGTCGATAATGCTTCGGCTCATTCGTTCCACACCATGGCGTTGCAGTGCATGAGCAATTTCGTGTCCCATCACCGTGGCCAAGCCGACATCGTTTTTCGTTACCTTGAGGATTCCTGTAAAGACCGCGACTTTTCCACCGGGCAAACAAAAAGCGTTCACCGTCTTGTCATCATCGATTACGGCAAATTCCCATTGGTATTCCGGTTTGCGCGCCACATCCGCGATCCGTCTCCCCACCCGCTGGATCATTTCATTGGAATCGGGGTTCTCGCTCAATCGA
The DNA here is from genome assembly GCA_035623075.1 of Nitrospiraceae bacterium. Classification (NCBI taxonomy): domain Bacteria; kingdom Pseudomonadati; phylum Nitrospirota; class Nitrospiria; order Nitrospirales; family Nitrospiraceae; species Nitrospiraceae bacterium. The sequence continues at coordinate 7,223 of DASPUC010000050.1, forward strand.
GCCTGACGCAGAACTTCACGGTACGCGCTGATTCCGAATTGCATTTCCTTCTCTTCTGAAAAGAAAATCAGCTGGTCACGTCCAGTCCCCGGCGCGCGATAACAGCCGGCCAGACTGCTGAAGAGACTGAGAGCGGAACCGGTCCCTAGCGCTATACAGACTCCCATAGCTCCACGGGCACCGAGATACAAAACGGCACGACGCCCGATCGACGTCGCTAAGGCGCGCTCGATCGACGGGCCATCTGCGCGATAGCTTTTGTAATCGCTGGTCATCTTTCTTTAGGGCATCCACAAATACATGAACTGAGGGGTTCCGCCGCGAACCATAGAGAGAAGATCGATGTTGGCGATACTCATCAAGCCAGGGCCTGGTGCGAAGAGGCGTGAGTAGATATTGTTCTGATATTCTCCCCGGCGACCATAGGTCACAACCCGTGCCTCTGCGAGTCCGGCCTTTTTTTTGGCCAGTTCCAAGGCATCGTCCAAGTAGCCAATCTCATCGACCAATCCGGCTGCCTTGGCCTGTTCGCCCGAGTAGATCCTTCCATCAGCCAGTTTCTTGATCTGATCGGCTGACAAATTGGGCCGACCGGCCTGCACCACCGAAAGAAACCGTTGATAGAAAGAGTCGATCACGCTTTGGAAGATGACTCGTTCCTCAAGAGTCATCATTCGAAACGGAGACCCCATGTCTTTCCGAGGACCGGATGTAATGGCGGATGCTTCGACTCCGACCTTTTCCAAAAGCCCCTTGGCATTCACGGTGAGCATGATCACCCCAATGCTACCGGTGACCGTCGATGGATGGACGAGGACGGTATCACTGGCCATAGCCAAGTAATATCCGCCAGAAGCGGCCACATCCATCATTGACGCGATCACGGGAATCTTCTTCTTGGTCTTAAACTCCTTCAACTCGTGGTACATGATATCCGAGGCCGTCACCGTTCCCCCGGGGCTGTTGATCCGAACCACCATAGCCTTGATCTTCTCATCCTTCGATGCTCGCGTCAGTTCCTCTTTGAATGTGGCAAGCATGTTAGGTTGGGGTATCAACCCATCCTTGTCTTGCGAACTGATCAGCCCTGAAAAATCGAGCAACAGCACCTTGCCGTCGCCGGTCCCGCTGAGCTGCACCTCCTGAACTGGGCCCGATGGTTCGAGCAAATTGATCGTAATACAGCCAGCTTGCAATCCAATGAGGCTGACGGCACCGAGTACACGTAGCACAGAACAGACTTTACGCATAAGTCTTCTCCATTAACTGTATAAATTCGGTGAACAAATACGCAGAATCATGTGGTCCTGGAGACGCTTCCGGATGATACTGCACCGAGAAGACAGGACGATCCAGGCAGACCAGTCCTTCGATGGACTGATCGTTCAGACTCAGGTGCGTAATTGCAACCTTGCCGAACGTCGTATCGACGATGGGCGGCCTGTCCGGTATGGAACTGATCGGAGTTGGCACCTGCACAGCAAAGTTATGATTCTGAGATGTAATTTCGACCTTCCGTGTTCGAAGATCCAGCACTGGATGATTCGCCCCATGGTGACCAAACTTCAGCTTGTAGGTCTTGAGGCCGAGCGCGAGGCCGAGAATCTGATGACCCAAGCAGATTCCGAATATTGGATAACGACCGATGAGCGTCCGGACAGCCTCCATCGCATAGGGAACCCCTTCCGGATCACCAGGCCCGTTCGAGAGGAAGATCCCCTCCGGTTTCAAAGCCTCAACCTCTGTAGCCGTCGTTGACGCTGGCACCACTGTGACCTCACACCCCACATCAACCAATCGACGCAGGATGTTCTGCTTCACCCCAAAATCGTAGGCAACGACGCGCCAGCGTCGTGTTGGCCGCGTGGTAACCTCCGTCAACTCCGGAACCCATTCACCAGATCCATCGGCCCACTGGTAGGCATGTGTGCAGGTCACTTCTGCAGCCAGATCACGCCCAATGATACTCGGGGCCTTTTTCGCCCGCTCCACGATTCGAGCAGCATCCCCATCCTGATGCGTGATGATTCCCTGTTGCGCTCCATGTTCACGCAAATGCCTTGTCAACGCCCTGGTATCCAGTCCTTCGATCGCCACAATCTTTGCCTCGCACAAGTACTCATGTACACGCTGACGGCTACGCCAATTACTCGCCAACCGGCTCGCCTCCTTAACAATGAACCCTTCTGCCCATACGCGACGTGATTCGCGATCCTCCGGAGTTACGCCGTAATTCCCGATGTGGGGACAGGTCATCGTGATGATCTGACCTTTGTACGAGGGATCGGTCAGTACCTCTTGATAACCGGTCATGGCGGTGTTGAACACGACTTCACCGACCGTTTCTCCTTCATGGCCGAGTGCACGTCCTTCGAATACCGTTCCGTCGGCGAGTGCCAATAATGCGCGCGCCATGGTTACATGCTCTCCCACCGGATCGATCGCTTCGCTTTCATTCCCAGCAGTACAATGCCAAGAAACAGATTCACCATGTACAGGGACCGAACCGGCATATGAATCCGAAAAAATTCCTCGAGGGCTGCCTTTCTCGCCACTTCACCTTTCGCGGCAAAAGCCTGGGCTTGAAGCGACGCAGCATACGGATGCAGAACAACGATAATAATTCCTGCGACAAGGATCATCAGCATCAGCACCAGGGTTTCGCCTCGATCGACCCGGACCGCTGGGTCACCGCTCCACCAGCGATACCACGTTGCAGCCGATAAGACCGTGAGGGCTCCCAGGACAAAACGATTGAATCCTTCAAATGTTCGAGTCAGGAATAATCCTCCGGCATCCTGACCGCCAAACGTATTAAACACCGCCGGTATTACCGCACCGATCAGTACCAGTAATCCTCCAACCCACACTCCAAGAGCCACGAGCTCAAGGGTGAAGCACACGACCATTCCCCATCGGGATCCACGCATTGCCCTACGACTGTTCAGCCTGAGTGGTTTCGAACACCACGCGGCCTCCGACGATCGTCGTCTTGATCCGCCCTTTGACTTTCCATCCCGCGAACGGCGTATTCCGGCTTTTCGACCGAAACTTTGCCGGATCGACTTCCCATGGCTCCTGCGGGTCCGCCACAACCACGTCCGCGTCCGCCCCCACCACCAAAGTCCCCTTCGACAACCCGAACGCTTTCGCAGGAGCGGTACTGAGTTTCTCGACCGCGGCTTCGAGAGACAAAATTCCCTCTTCGACCAGAGCGAGCGTCAAGGGCCACGCCGTTTCCAATCCAACGATCCCGAAGGGCGCGTCAGTGAATCCCTGCTGTTTTTCCTGCGTAGCGTGAGGCGCATGATCTGTGGCAATCGCGTCAATCGTCCCGTCACGCAACCCTCCCTTGATCGCCTGAACGTCTTTCCAGGTTCGAAGAGGAGGGTTCATTTTGGCATGGGTGTTATAGCCTCGAACCACTTCTTCCGTGATCGTAAAATGGTGGGGACAGGCTTCCGCCGTCACTTTAATACCGCGGGACTTCGCCTCGCGCACCATCCGCACCGATCCCTCCGTGCTGATATGGGCAAGATGAAGCCGCGCGCCGGTCAATTCTGCCAGCGCCACATTGCGCCCGACCATCACATCTTCGGCCGCCGCCGGGATGCCCGGGAGCCCCAGCTCCGTCGACACCAGTCCTTCATTCATACAACCGCCTTCGGTCAGGTGCAAATCTTCGCAATGGTCCACCACCGGGACATCGAACGCCATTGCATACTCCATGGCACGCCGCATGACGAGACTATTCATGACCGGTCGGCCATCATCGGAGATTGCCACACAGCCGGCACGGCGCAGGTCGCCGATCTCCGCCAGCTCTTTACCTTCCGACCCTTTGGTGATGGCTCCAATCGGCAGCACGTTCGCCAGCCCAGCTTCCCGGGCCCGCTCCAGCATGAATTCGGTGATCGCTTGATTGTCGTTCACCGGATTCGTATTCGGCATGCAACACACGGTCGTAAACCCACCAGCAACCGCTGCCGCCGCCCCGCTCTGGATCGTTTCTTTATATTCAAAGCCCGGCTCACGGAAATGGACATGGAGATCGACAAAACCTGGAAGCACCAGCCGACCTTTCGCATCGATGATCGTCGCACCGCGAGGCGCGGTGAGATTCCGACCGACCGCCGCGATCTTTCCGCCTTCAAGAAGGACGTCCGCCACTGCATTGAGGCGCCCAGGATCGATGACTCGCCCCCCACGGATTAAGATGGTCACGATTTAGTTGGCTCCCGACATCAGATAGAGGATGCCCATGCGTACCGCCACGCCATTGGCGACTTGTTCGAGGATCACTGAGGACAGACTATCGGCCACCTCAGGCGCGATCTCCACCCCCCGGTTAATCGGACCCGGATGCATGACGATCGCTCCAGGGTCGGCGATTTTCACCCGCTCCGCTGTTAACCCGTACAATCGCGCATATTCGCGAATCGTTGGGAACAGTGCACGTCCCTGCCGCTCCAACTGGAGTCGCAACATCATGATCACCTGTACACCCTCCAACGATTCATCTAAGTCGTAGAAGACTCGGGCGCCCAGCTTTTCTACTCCATGTGGCATCATCGTCGGTGGACCAACCAGCCGAACTTCGGCTCCCAGTTTGGTCAAGGCATAAATATTCGACCGAGCGACTCGACTATGGGCAACATCACCGACGATCGCGACTCGCAATCCCTCAAACGCCATGCCCCGTTCGCGAATTGTGTACAGATCGAGGAGCGCTTGAGTTGGATGTTCGTGCCAGCCGTCGCCCGCATTGATCACCGACGACTTCACTCCGCAGGCGAGTGTCTCAGCCGCGCCTGCCGACGAGTGACGTAACACAATAATATCCGCCTGCATCGCTTCGATATTGCGGGCCGTGTCCAACAACGTTTCACCCTTTACCACGCTGCTCGACGACGGCGAAAAATTGATGACATCCGCACTAAGTCGCTTCGCGGCCAGCTCGAACGACGTGCGTGTTCTGGTGCTCGGCTCAAAGAATAAATTCACAACGGTCCGGCCTCGAAGCGCCGGGACTTTCTTGATTTCGCGGCCCGTGACTTCCTTGAAAGAATCGGCAGTCTCGAGGATCAACCGAATCTCATCAACCGACAGCGGGGCAAGACTCAGAAGATCTTTGCGTTTGAGGCTCATCGCGTCCTCCCCTTCAGGCCTTCAGAATCACGACACGGTCGTCTTCGCCGTTTTCTTCGAGCATGACCTGCACTTTTTCATCTCGAGAGGTCGGCAAGTTCTTCCCGATATAACTGGCTTTAATCGGCAATTGGCGATGGCCGCGATCCACCAGGACCGCCAATTGGATTTCGGCTGGACGCCCGAGATCGATCAATCCATCCATCGCAGCACGGATCGTTCGCCCGGTAAACAAGACGTCATCCACTAAGACGATGATCTTATCCGAGATATCGAAAGGCACTGACGTCTTCCGTAATTTCGGCTGCTCTTTCCGCAAGGACAGGTCGTCTCGATAGAGCGTGATGTCCAACTCGCCGATCGGGACGGTCGCTCCTTCGATGTCCTGAATACGCCGCACCAACCGATGCGCCAAATAGACTCCGCCGGTTCGAATGCCGACCAAGGCCAGACCGTGGACACCCTTGTTCCGCTCCAGAATCTCGTGCGCAATGCGAGTCAAGGCTCGGGCGATATCGCCCGCGTCCATGACCAACCGTTCCTGCTGTCTATCGCTGTGCGTCGTGGTTGTCATCGAAATTGTGGGCATAAAAAAACCTTCCCCTCCATCATGGAAGAGAAGGTTGACCGGAACTTCCGCGGACGGGTGAGACCGCGATGCATCGTCCACTCCTTGCTCACCTCGCAGGATGAGCTTTAAAGGCTAGGACATCTTAACGAGGCAGGACTGACTCTGTCAAGGCAATGGTATCAACCGCAAAGATCATTGCCCTACGCTGTGGTGACGTGAAAAAGCGTAAGCTTATTCCTGAGCTTTGCCTTCGGCAGAATACTCCGATGCATCCGAAATGTTGGGAGATTTTCAACCCCCTCTTGCCAACGAAGCGCCATTCGCTCTTGCATCAGAGGCCCAGCCAGGTCCACCGGACCTACCAGGAAGGCATGTCCCTTAGTTTGCAAGAGTCGGCGTACGATCCTCACGTGTTCACTCAGTCTCGCCGGTTGATCATATAAATGCAGCGGCACCCAGTCATAAATGAGATCATAGCGTTGTTGGATCGTAGTCTCAGGAAACGATTCGACGGGAAGAAAGCGAATCCGTTCAAGCCAATCCCACCGCTGAAGGTCCGCCGAGATGGTCCAGAGTTGCTGGGCCTGCCTCTGAGCAAATGCCGGATGGTGGACGTGCACCGTATAGTCGCGGGGGCGATCGAACGGAATACAGGTTGTAATCACGGCGTCTCCATTGTCGATCAAGATATGTTCAGCACGAGAGATCATTGCGCCGATTTCGCGGTCCTGCTCGGCCAGATCTTGAAGATAATCCGCCACGAACGGTTGGGCTGCCAGCTCTCCAATCGGCTGGTCATCGTCCGGATAGAACAGTACTGCACTAAACGCTTCCACAGCGCGGATCGGCGGCATTTCACACGCAAAGACAGAACGCCAATCCGTCCGGCTTACTTCACGACAGTCAGCACTCGCAGTCGCTTCCTCGAGTGGTTGACTTGGCAAAAGCACCATTTCGTTTTCACGATCTCTCAATACGATTCTGTCTCCCGCCACGGTGAGGCTTCGATCGAATGGCACCGTACGCCGACCTTTGGGATTCACATAGGGAAGGCCGGTCGGGTCGTCCGCCATGGTGACCTTTTGGAGTACGCCGCCCTGCACAGTCAGACAAGCTCGTTGCGCGTCGTCGAAGAACCGCAGAGGAGGATGCATTGCCGGTACCCAGATTACTTGATGAGACCGATCCTGGTCCATGAACAAGGTCAAAGGATCATGCCCTGGCGGAGCCTGCGGGGTAAAGAAACTGCTAAACAGACGGAACGCCGCTTCAGACGGATAGGTCGGAATACCTCGATAGCGCAAGGGCCGTGGAACCGGTTGACCTTGATTCTGATCGTCATAGAGACCGCGGATCAGTTCGAATGCTGCCGAACCAGTGCCCGGCAACAGCGATTTGAAAAGTTCGACCACCGGCAGGAAATCGATCCCGTCCCAATGCATGGCACCCATGCAGGACATGAACCGTGTTCGTTCAAATCCTTCGGTCTCCAATACGTAGAAGGCATCTTTCTTATGACGGATGATGGCCTGGCCTCTTGCATCGACCACCAGATCGTCATCCCCGTAGAAGAACCGAACTTCCTCGATGGGGACCCCCATGGCCTGCGCCGCCATATGCCGAAGACTGTCCGCCGTCAGTCGTTGCCATCCCGGCTTATGGGAAAGGTTAAGGCTGGTCTCGTTCACCAAACCAGCCGGCCTTATGCCAACCCATTGTCCCCAATCAAGTCGCATCCGCGTCCGAAGCAACTGGACCTGACCTGATGAATTCTGACTCCACTCACATTCATGTAACGGACTCCCAGCTGGATCAGCCGCGAGAAACCGCCGACCATCGGGACGATAGAAGACAAGATGGCCGGAGGCCTGGCGCACGACTCGTCCGCCCGCTTGTTCAAGATCTTGCGCGAAGGGGGAATTGGCAGGGAACTGGAGATGAGTCAGAGCGAGACGAACGGGGTCGGGCGACATCTACTCGCGGAGTTGGCCGCTCCCCATGACGATGAACTTGAAGCAGGTTAACTCTTCCAATCCCATCGGACCCCGCGCATGAATGCGCGACGTGCTGATCCCGATTTCCGCTCCCAACCCGAATTGGAAGCCATCGTTGAGGCGCGTGGATGCATTCACCAGCACAGCGCTGGCATCGACTTCTCGGAGAAATCGCATCGCTTTGGCGTAGTCGGTCGTGATGATGGATTCCGTGTGGCGGGATCCGTACCGAGTAATGTGTTCCATTGCTTCATCCATGTTTTTCACGACCTTGACGGCCAAGGTCAGGTCCAAAAACTCCTTACCGAAATCTGCTTCACTCGCAGGTTTAGCGGCGGGAGCCAACTGACAGGTCTTCGGACACCCGCGTACTTCGACCTTGGCCGCCATAAGCTTCTCGATGAACGGCGCAAGCCACGTCCGCGCAATCCCTTGATGAACCAACAGCGTCTCCATCGCATTGCACGTGGCAGGCCGCTGGACCTTGGCATTGAAACAGACCCGCTCCGCCATGACCGGGTCGGCATCACTATCCACGTACGTATGGCAGACACCGGCGTCATGCTTGATGACGGGGATCGTGGCGTGTTCCATGACAATTCTCATCAAAGATTCGCCCCCTCGAGGGATAATCAAATCAATATGGCGATCTTGCTTGAGGAGGATCGGAATGAGTTCACGATCCGGCCGTTCAACAAACGTGATGGCACCGGCCGGAATCCCGAACTTCTCCGCCGTTTGCGACAGCACGTTGGCAATCGCCGTGTTGGAGTGGATCGCCTCACTTCCGCCTCGCAAGACGCAGGCATTGCCGGACTTCAAGCAGAGAGCGGCAGAATCGGCGGTCACATTCGGACGTGATTCATAGATGATGCCGATCACGCCGATCGGAACCCGCACCCGTCCCACGTGCATGCCGTTCGGTCTTGTCCACATCCTGGACATGTCGCCCACGGGATCTGGCAGTTTCGCGACTTCCCGGATTCCAGCCGCCATTTCCGTAATCCGCTCCTTCGTCAATCGAAGACGGTCGGCCATCGGTTTCTTGTCCGGCGCGGTCCCGAATGCCTCTAAGTCCTGCTCATTCGCAGCTAACAACGCTTCGGTCTGTTCTTCCAACGCGTCAGCCATCGCCGTTAAGGCCTGGTTTTTCACCGACGTCGAAAGGGTGGCCAATCGGCCTGCGGCGTTTCTCGCACGCGTGACTAATTCGATTACATACTCGGGAATCGGTTTGATCGATGTCTCCGATTCAGCGGGAGATTCCTTTGCATCCCGCATCGTGGCGGGTTGGTTGGCAGGGTTCAGCATGTGAGAACCTTAAGATCCTCTTCCGAAGACAACGGCACAGGATACCGTGGGAGTTTCAGAGTGGTCAAGCCAAGACAGCCCCCCCTTAACCGATCGATCGCGGTGTCCACTGATGGGAAAAGGAAGGCTCGTGCAACGGCACCTTGCGGAAACATTCAACGGTACAAGGAAAACCGTTCGTGGCCGGGCAGATGGGCGATGTTGGTTATTCACCGGTCACCAGATTATCTGATGACGGAGTGTCCGTTCTCGACTAAAAGATCCGACAGATGGCTGCCATGGAATCCCGCCTCACCGGTGATCAGAACCCGCATTCGAGATCTCCTCTCATACTTGGTTCATCTACACGGACACGCTCGTCAGGAACTCCCTCACATCTGTCCCTGAGGCGGTTGGCCCGTGGGCGTGGGAACGCCTGACCCACCGGGCTGAATTGGCGGAGAAGGAACGGATGGAGTTGGCCCAGTAGCTTGAGGAGCCTGCGGGATCAGGCTGGCTGAGGAAGGGTTAGGATACTGAAAGATCCACTCATCATACCTCGTCCGTCCTTCGAAATGACGCACCTCGGGAGGAAACTCATGTTGGCGAATCGGCTTTGCCTTGCTCCGACTTTTCACGCCCATGAGACCTCCTGTCGGAGACCGGAGGTAGTCCCACTCTCCGTGTCCCATGGGATCCAGGTAAACTTTTCGCAGAAATGGCCTCGGAAGTCGAGTGAGGTCCGCCAGCGATTGAGGATATACTTCTCCCTGGATCACACGTCCCGCCTTCATCGTGGTTGAATACAGTGCCAGCGCCTGCTGGATTTCGATCCCCCTGGCCAGGAGATCCGCCTCTAATTCTCGCTGCACCATGATCTTCCACTGCTTGGCTGCCATACTCGTGACAATACCGATGAGAACGATCGCACACATCAGCATTATGTAGGTCACACCACCTTCGCTTCTCAGATTAGATTGCATACTTCGAGGCCAAGAGGGGACCATCAGGGCTGTCCTACAGTCTCCTCCGAAAGGGGAACCATCTGTTCTAGGCGGGACGCACGATCCTGAAGCGTGACGCTGTCGGGAGTAATGGTTTTGACGATCACCTGATCGACAACGGTCTGTCCGGCTCTGACCACATGCACATCATCATCCCTTGTCAGTACGGCCATCGCAGCATTGGGTCGTCGATCTTGTTCCATCCGGATAAATCCGAGATAGCGGAACTGCGAGAGTACGCTGACCACAGTTTGTTGGCGCGCGGCTTCATCCGAGGTCACATCGACAATCTCCTGGCTTGCGCTACTAATCGGCTGACCATCAACGCGTGGCAGGGCAAAGATGTTTCGTGGAGCTGTGAAGGCCATTGCTCGTTGGGTCCGTGCGGCCGCGAGGAGATCAAGGTGGACTTGCAATCCCCCCGCAGGAGCCCGTAACGAGCTTGTGACGGTGGTAAGCCCTGTCACGTTCGTCAACGGAACTCGAGTCGGTTCTGCCGCCGTCAACCACTGTCTGGCAATCACCCCCCCCCAGAGCAGGGCCAACACGATGAGCACCAGAATCTTTTTTCGATCACCCGTCATAACCCAACGCCTATTGAACCGTGACGACCCCCGGTTCATTCCGCAAGAAGGTCGAAATCTTGATGTTGAACGTCAGCGTCTGTTCATGCTGACTGGCCGGACGCACCAGATCGAGATCCTCGATGATGATCCACTCCTCTGCAGTCTCCAGTTCGTAAAGAAACCGACGAAGATCTTCATAGCGACCGGTCATAGTTCCCTGAAGAATTCCCTTGCTGGTCTTAGCCACCGGCGTAGCTTCAGTTTTATAGGATAACGCCGGGAGAGTGACACGATTTCGCTTGGCTTCCTCGGTGATACCCAACGCCAGGGGGGCAAAGTCCCGTTCGAACGGCAAGACAGACCAGACTTCGACGAGATCCTGGCGCGCTTTCTTAGCCTCCTTGAGATGTGTCAGCCGCTGGCGAGCCTGCATCCACTCTGATTCCAACTGAGCTCTATGTTGTTCCGCCCCCTCGAGCCCGATCGTATGGACCAACAATAGTGCGGCAAAGAGGGCGATGATAATGAGGCACCACGGGATCAATGGGGCGTAAGGGCCTCGCAGTTGTTGAGTAATCATATTCATCGTTCGCGCTAGATGCCCTGGGCAGGCCGGTACTTGAGCATCAGATCAAATTCCACTAACCCAGTCGATCCTGCACGGTGCTGTCCAAGAACTGGGTCTCTGAAGATCTGGTGGTCTTGCAACTTCACCGTGAGTGCCGTGATGTCTTCAAGGCTGACGGCAGATCCAGTGAGATGAATAACCGCGCTACCCGGATCGAGACGGACACTCTCAATGGCCACGCGTGGTGGAATCACTTCCTCAAGACCGGAGAGAAATTGTGTCCAAGAGAAATGACGCTTTGCGAGCAATTGGTTGGCTAACGCCACTTCAGCGGGCAACCGTTGGAGGGACGATTCCGAGAGATCAATTTCCTGGCTTTTTGCTTCCACCAACACCTGTTGATCCTGCTCCTGTACATGTGTGATACGCGCTTGAATTGCATATGCTTCTTGATAAGTCATGCTCGTCTGAACAAGGTCCCACATCATCATGACACCCAACACCCCACAGGTCGTCATGAGGACGAGTCGGAGGGGGGCCAGGTACCAGCGATATCGGCTACTGAGTTCGATGTGGAAATAGGATCGCTTCCGAAACCATTTAGGGAAAAGACTCATGCGTCCACCAAGAATGCTTGGCATGTTCCTTGGCGTCATGATTAAATCACTCCTGCCAGAACGGGAAATGCGGCCAGGGATGTGCTTCCGCCATCATACTTCCATCCCAATGCTTCGACCTGCTCCCAATCACACTGCTCTATCGAAACAGCAAGTTCCCGGTTGAATGCCGCGTCTAAAGCAGACAGCGGATGGTCGCTGGCATAGATCACCTGTTTCACGGCAAGCTGAGGATGATGTTCATGACACATATAGAGGGAGGCCGCACATTCCTTCACAATGCTATTCGCGAACTCGGCCCCGGCTTCTTCGTCCAACTGGACGGGCCCTCCTTCCAGGCGTTTGCTTCGCACAAATACGACACGCCCCTCATGCAGAATCAGGCATGTCAGCCCTCCATCCAACACGCTTATCCACAGGAGATCATGATCTAGCCGACGACCCTTTGAAGCTTTCAACCATAGATTGAAGAGCCTCAAACTGCAGACTCCAATCCGTTGGGTGACCAATCCAGCCGATTCACACACCGCCTCATACTGGTTCAGTACCGATTCTTGAATCGCGACAACCAGGACCGCATAAGTCCTCTGGTGACTCGGCCGTTCAGGAGGAAAGACTTGCCAGAACACCTTGACGCCAGCGAGAGGGAAGAGTTGCTCCTGACCAAGACGCCATCGGACCAACGCCTCTTGCTCATCAGGTTGATCAGGAAATTGATCGAGATGCACCACAGTGGCGCGAACGGACAGGTCTGACAAAAGCAGTGTGATCGGGCGAGGTATGTCGGCCACCATCACGTGCCCACCAACACGCAAGTCGCGATTCGGTCCGGCAAACGATCGGAGGCGATTTTCCACTACCGTCACGTCGGTCAAATTCAACTCAACCGGCGTGAGCTTCACCGCTCCGGTCGGCGCGGGCGAGAGCAGACAACGGTAGCGAGGTCTGCCTCGCCAATTCCTCGATGCTTCCACGCATGCCAGTGCCTGAGCCCCGATCTTGACACAGAGACGTGGTCGACTGGCGGCAAATTCCCACATGGGCTAGCTCTCTTCACTGAATGTGACACGATTGATCTCGTGCAGGGTCGTATCCCCAGCCAGCACTTTCTTCAGTGCAGACTGCCGCAATGTAATCATGCCGGCGGTGACAGCACGATACCGGATTTCCGAAAGCGGGCGCTCGGCAAGAATCATCTCCTTGATTTCGTCCGTCAAATCAAGAAACTCGGTGATGCATTTTCGTCCTCGGTAGCCCGTCCCATGGCAGTCGTGACAGCCTTTCCCTTGATAAAGCGTCAGGTCCTTGTATTCTTCATAATCGAGCCCTGATTCTTCCGCGAGCGATTTCTCAATTTTGATTGGCAGTCGGCAAGAAGGACAAGAAATCCGGACGAGCCGCTGTGCCAACACGCAGTTCAGCGCGGCCAGGAAGTTGTAGGCATCAATGCCCATTGAAGCGAATCGACCAATCACGTCGAAGACGTTGTTGGCGTGGACGGTGGTCAGCACTAGATGGCCCGTAAGGGCGGACTGAATGGCAATCTGTGCCGTCTCGGCATCACGAATCTCACCGACCATGATTTTATCCGGATCATGGCGCAGGATCGATCGCAGCCCTCGCGCAAAGGTCAGTCCTTTTTTCTCGTTGACCGGAATCTGCACGACGCCGGGCAACTGATACTCCACCGGATCTTCAATGGTAATCAGCTTGTCTTCCTTGATGTTCATCTCAGTGATCGCAGCATAGAGGGTGGTAGTCTTTCCACTTCCGGTCGGACCGGTTACCAATACCATGCCGTATGGCCTCGTGATCGCTCGGCGAAATCGTTTGAGGTCTTCATCATTGAACCCCAGGCGATCCAACCGCAAGGTCGATACCCCTGCTGTAATCGCTTCGCGATCCAAGATACGAAT
>DASPUC010000051.1 GCA_035623075.1 Nitrospiraceae bacterium
CGCAATCTGCCTGACTCATGTTGAAACTCGTACAACTACAACGGGGCTAGGTCATACAAAGAAGCAACCATTAACCGTCCTCGTCATCTGACTCTGCTACCACGCTGCTACCAGGACAGGACAAACCAGCGCCATCTGCCGCCACGTGGGCGATACCCTGACTTGTGGTTTCTTGTGGGCCTAGGTTGTCTGAGGTTGGACTTTCGGAAGTTCGTAAACCGCAGGCCGCTGGTTCGATTCCAGTCGCCGGCTCCAGCCCTTTCCACAGAATCCCAGGGGCTTGCACAACCGATCCGAGTCGGGATTTTGTTGCGCCTCAATCCCATTCAAGTTGCTTGATGACAGGAGGGAGGTCATTTCTTTCTCGGGAGGAATGATATCAGGAAACTTGTACTAACTCGCAAGGCGGTCTGCTACATACTGTTCAGGGTCGATGACTTCTTGCTTGATAGAACCCACAGGAGGAATCGTCAGAAGGCGCAGTCTGCCCCCCACCGCTCCGGCTTCAATGGCAAACTGCTCTCCATGATCGATCGTGAGGCGGACTGCAATCTTGTACAACGCCTTGGCCTCGTCGATCGAAAAGGATGAGTCGAGGCAATCATCATCCTTGTACAATTGATTGGCGAGACTGCCGGCCAGCACTTCCGGGCGGCGTTTCTCCTCTTTGAAATGAGCGCTTTTATCAAGAAGGACGTTCGCGACGCCGTCTTCTCCGATGAACCGAGCCCCACAGCCATGGGCGCTTAACCGGCTCACGCGCTCCGTCGTCACATGCCAGTTGCCCCGGCCGTTTTTTCTCCACCGGATTTCGCGCACTGTAACCAGTGGAGTTTCTCTCTCATAGCCGGCCACTGCTACATAGGCCACATGCTCATTCGAGGGAGGGGGAAGGTTCGCCGCTTTCGGTGGCTGAATCCCAGTGTGTTCTCGATACGTCTGCTCGAGCTTTTTGGCTAACCTATCGGCTTGGGCCTCCAGGGACTGTAGTTTTGACGATCGTGCGAGTTCCCGACATACCTCATGAAAGCGCTGGTACAGGTATAGATTCTCTCCATACCACCCTTGCAGTGTGCCAGCACTCCGTAAGCCGAGTTGGCACGTCTTGTCGACTTGAGCAGGAGGCGGAACAGTGGAGCCCAACAGGACCGCATCGGCCCCGATGATAATGCCTGTCGAAGTAAGAAAGATCCCAATCAGTGATCCCAGCATGATGCAACACTTTTATTCTGGAAGTAGAAGCAGAGTATGAGATTATTTTGTAACATTTCAGATCAGGGCTTGTCACTTTAACCTACACCAGAGGAGGCAGGTCAGGAATCCCATTCATCTATGTCGGTAAATAAAGGACGGTAATTTATGGCATCGAGTTCCGCCGTAGAGAAGCCGACTCCGACTAGTCAAGGAAACCGCGCTTGATGGCGTAGCCTATGAGCTCGGCGTTGTTCGTGAGGTTCATTTTTTTGAGGATGCGCACTCGGTAGGTACTCACGGTCGTCACGCTCAGTTCCAATTCTGTCGCAATAGCTGACAGGCCCTTACCTGTGATGAGCAAACGGAAGACTTGATCCTCGCGTTTGGACAGGGTCTCATGAGGCAGACTGGGAATCCTGGCATTGACGCCTATGGCCAGGTTCCGTCCTACCTTCTCGCTGGCGAGCTCCTGATGTTTCCCCACGGTTTCCCCTGCGCGAGTGACCTCGGACAACTCGGCTTTCTTGCCGACATTGCCGTTCGTCCCTGCCCTGAACTGTGACACTGCACTCGTAAGCCGGCTGGCAAGCTGTTGGGACGTCTGTTGCCGCCAGATCAGCAGGACGATGACGAATGAGGTCCCGACAAAGAAAATCCATCGAAGCAGATCATCCCAATCGTGAATCGCCATTGAGTTGAGCGGATGTAGCAGAAGATAGGCGGCTCCGGCGCCTGCAAGGACGGTGGCAAGCAACCCGGATCCCAGACCTCCATAGCAGGTGCTCACAATGACGGCCAACAGGGGAATGAACAGGTTTGCTCGATCACTAAAGGCCATCAGGTGGGTCGAGATAAAAATCCCGATGCCAACTGTTGCGACAGAGAGACAATATCTCCAGAGGGCGGCCAGGATCGGAGTCCAGGCAACAGCATCGAGGTCAAGAAGTTGGCCTGGAGCGCGAGTCAAAGGTCCCGGCGAGTGTCCGTATGACATAACAAATCATTTTGTCGACGATGTAACTGGACGGAAGGAGCAGCAAGATCAATACCATTTGTGGTGTTTCTACGTTACCCCGATGCAATCTAGTACAACCACGCTATCTTCAACAATGTCACTATGCATTCTTGTCAACCATCTAGCGACGCTTCTGTCTGAATTGTGAAATTTCGCACAACGCGCTCAGCACGTAAATGATACCCCACGCTTCTGTCGGAATTGTGAGATTCCGCACAGCTCGCTCAGCGCGTAAATGCACCATTCGTATTCTTCTGCGTTCTTCAGTTCGAAATGTTGAACAGAACTGGACAGAGCTGGCGGCAATAGGTGCGAATAAATTGTCTAATAAATTATGCACATGCAGCCGTTGTCACCTGTCATTCAGGGCGAGTACCTGCAATGTCGAATGAATACGACAATCAGGTAAGCAGTTTGCCTGCGTAAGAACTTTACTACAAGACGTTGTAGAGAGAATTTGACGGCTGAGTAAACCCTTGCTACATCTGTTTTATTGCGGATTGATGTGGCTCGAAGCCATTTTTAGGCAAGCGACGTCCACAAAAATGCCTATCGGCAGGATTCGCACATGAACCAGATTGTCCTCATTGCCTTGCGCAGGCCTTACACCTTCGTGGTCTTTGCCCTCCTCATCGTGGTCTTCGGGACCTTGTCGGTGCTCCATATGCCGACCGATGTCTTCCCGAATATCACGATTCCTATCACCTCCGTGGTCTGGGATTACGCCGGCCTGCTGCCGCAGGCTGTGGAAGGGCGCATTACGTATTTGTTCGAGCGCGCCCTGACCGCGACAGTGGAAGGCATCAAGTACATCCATAGTCACTCGTACTTCGGCTTCGCTATCACCAATATTTATCTGCAGGACGGGGTGGACGTGGGTAGGGCCGAAGCCGATATTACAGCCATCGCGCAGAGGGTTGTCAGGTGGCTGCCGCCGGATATTTCCCCACCCATGATCATGCGTCTCGCGCCATCCGCTATCCCGGTGGCCATGCTCGAAATCAGCTCCGACAGCCTGACACCCGCGGAGCTCTATAACCTCGCCTTCATGCGGATCAGGCCCCTCCTTGTGACGGTCAACGGGGCGATCCTGCCGCACCCCTATGGCGGTCAGGACATGCAGGTCATGATCAACCTCGATCAGCAGAAATTACTGGCCCGCCATCTCACGCCGGCCGATATCCACGATGTGCTCCTGCAGCAATACCGCGTGCTCCCGACCGGCGACATCAAGATCAAGCCGACCGACTGGATCGTCCAGACGAATGCCTCGCCGCTGCAGATCGAGGAGTTTGCCAATATTCCCGTCAAGCGGGAAGGCAACGCGTTCGTCTATATGCGCGACGTTGCTACTGTGCGCCTCATGGGCCGGGTGCAACAGAATTCGGTGCTGGTGAAGGGCAAGCAGACCGTCATCATCGTCGTGATGAAGAGCACCGAGGCCTCGACCCTGGATGTGGTCGAAGGGATCAAGAAGATGATGCCCCGCGTCCAGGAAGTCATCCCGGATGGCGTGAAGATCAGGCTCCTCGACGATGCCTCGACCTTCGTCAAGGATTCGATCTCAGACGTCGTCCATGAAATGGTGACTGCCGGTGCGCTGGTCGGCCTCATCGTGCTGGTGCTGCTCGGCTCCTGGCGACCGACGATCATCGTCGCCACCACGATTCCGCTCTCGATCCTGACCGCACTTATCGGCCTACATTGGCTCAACGAAACAATCAATATCATGACCCTGGGCGGGTTAGCGCTGGCCGTCGGCATTCTAGTCGACAACGCGACTGTGATGATCGAGAACATCGATACCCACCTCGCCATGGGGAAACCACTGGAGCAGGCGATTATTGACGCCTCACAGCAGCTTGTTCTCCCGACGTTTGTCACCACCCTGTGCATCGCGGTCGTTTGGTTCCCGCTCTTCGAACTCGGGGGCGTCGGGGGCTACCTCTTCAAGCCCATGGCAGAGGCAGTCATGATTGCGATGCTCGCGTCCTTTGTCCTGTCGTTCACGCTCCTGCCAACCATGGCAAAGTACATACTCCGGGTTCACCACGCGTTGCAGGGGGACGAGCATGACACACGGCCGGCGAAGGAGCCGTCTGGCATCTTCAGGCGCTTCCAACGCGGGTTCGACCGGTTCCGTGATCGCTACAATGCGCTGCTCGAACGAGTGATCGCCCATCGCAGCGCCTTCGTCATGATCTCGCTGGCGATCGCGGTGGGTTCCCTGTCCCTCTTTTTCTTCCTCGGCCGTGATTATTTCCCCGAGATCCGGTCGGGCGTGATTCAGATGCATATGCGGGCGCCGCTCGGAACTCGTATCGAGGCATCCGGACGTATCGCCACGCTGGCCTCCGAGTCCATCGAGGAACTGCTGCCCGGTCAGGTCGAAAATATCGTCAGTAATTGCGGCCTGCCTGTCGGTCCGCACAACCTCGCCTTCATTCCGACGCCGACGGTCGGTTCCCAGGATTGCGATCTGACGATCCTCTTAAAGAATGAAAAGTCGCCGGTGTGGGAGTTTCGGCGCATTCTCCGCAAAGGCTTGACGGAGCGCTACCCGGGCACCGAATTCACGTTCCAGCCCTCCGACCTTACGGCCAAAATTCTCAACTTCGGCGCCCCGGCGCCGATCGACGTGCAGGTCAACGGTCCGAACATGTATCCCAACTACGAGTTCGCCCGCAAATTGGCGGCCAAGTTTAGCGAGATCCCCGGCACCGCGGATGTGGTGATCCAGCAAACGATGAGCACCCCGACCCTTACGGTCAAAGGCAATCGCACGTTCGGACTCGGTGTGGACAGGACCCTGAAGGACATGGCCGAGAATCTGCTTATGACGACCGCCGGCAGCCAACAGGTCGACCAGATGTTTTGGCTCGATCCCAGTACCGGCATGTCGTACCTGATCAATGTCTATACGCCACAGGCGCAGGTCAATAGCATTAATAGTCTGAAGACCATCCCAGTCAACTCTTCGAGTAATTCTTCGAACGATCACGATGTGCAGCTGCTCGGTAATTTGGCTCACCTGTCCGTGGAAGGTACGCCGGGCATGATCACGCATGGGAACATCATGCCGCTGTTCGACATCTATGTCTCCGCCGAAGGGCGTGACCTGGGCGGGGTGCTGGCGGATGTCGAGAAGGTGGCCAACAGCATGAAGCAGGAGATGCCGAAGAGCGCGGCGCTCGAAATCCATGGCCAGGCCGCGCTGATGTATGAGGCCTATACCGAGCTGATCTTCGGTCTGCTCGCCGCGATCCTGCTGGTCTATCTGCTGATCGTCATCAACTTCCAATCCTGGCTCGACCCCTTCATCATCATTACGGCCTTGCCCGGCGCCCTGGCGGGCATTGCGTGGAGTCTGTTCGCGACCCAGACAAATCTTTCCACGCCGGCGCTGACGGGTGCCATCATGACCATGGGCACGGGGACTGCCAATTCGATCCTCGTCGTCTCCTACGCTCGCGAACGGCTCGAAGAGCACGGCAATGCATTACGGGCCGCGATCGAGGCCGGGAAAGCCCGGTTCCGTCCGGTGCTCATGACGGCCTCGGCCATGATCATCGGAATGGTTCCCATGGCGACGGGCTATTCCCAGAATGCGCCGCTGGGTCGCGCGGTCATCGGCGGCTTGTTCGTGGCCACAGTCTTCACGCTGTTTTTCGTGCCCTGTGTGTATGCGATTATCTACAGCAGACGAGTGGCTCCGCAAAAAGGAGGCGCCTCATGATGACGACACTCCGTGGAACACGCACGCTCCTTTTTGCGGTCCTGCTTTTTTGTGGGTTCTATTTCGGCTATCGGGCCTATGAAAGCAGAACGGAGGCCTCAGCGGTACACGACGAGCCGCTCGATGCGGCCATCCCGACCGTGGCCGTTGTCTCTCCGAAGCCGCTTTCGGCGACCGAGACCATTACGCTTCCCGGCACTATTGTGGGGTGGTACGAGGCGCCGATCTATGCACGTGTCACGGGTTATGTGAAGATGTGGTACAAAGACTACGGCGACCAGGTCAAGAAGGGTGACGTCCTCGCCGAAATTAGCACGCCGGATCTCGACGCCGAATATCGGCAGGCCCATGCGGATCTGGAATCGGAGCGCGCGAAGTATCGGCTCGCTGAGGTGACTGCGGAGCGGTGGATCGCACTCCGCCGTCTTCATGCGGTCTCCGAGCAGTCGATTACGGTACAGGAACAAAACATGTACGCCCAGGCCGCCCTGGTCAAGGCCGCGGAGCAAAAGGTCAAGAACATCGAGGCGTTCATTGGGTTCAAAAAGATCGTCGCTCCCTTTGACGGCGTGGTCATCCAGCGCAACATCAACGTCGGGAATTTGGTCACGAAGGAAGGCAATATCAGCACCCCCAATGCGATCTCCAACCTCTTTACGGTAGCTGTCGTCGATAAGTTACGCCTCTTTGTCAACGTGCCAGCAGCCTTCGGGCCCTTTCTCCAACCAGGTCTGACCGCCGACGTCACCGTCCCGCAATTGCCTGATCGCAATTTCACCTTCAAGTTACTGACCATCGCCCGCGGATTCGATGTAAGCACGCGCACCGCAGTCACCGTCTTCACGATCAGCAACGAGGACCGAGCGCTCTGGCCCGGTTCTTACGCCCAGGTCCGCCTTACGGCGCCGATCGAGAGACAAGTCTACACGATTCCGTCCACCGCGCTGGTGTTCCAAGAGCACGGCACACAAGTGGCCGTCGTGACAGAGGAACAGCGCGTGCACTTGAAGCCCATCACGGTGACCAAACCCCTGGATAACGCCGTCGAAGTGGCAGAGCGGTTTTCTCCGACCGACCGTATCATCAACAATCCCAGTGCTGCGTTGCTCGAAGGCAGGAAGGTGCGCGTCGTGACGCCTGCGCCCGGGTATGACCTCGTCACGACGGAAACGCCCGCCTCGAAGGAATAATCTGTAGGGAAACCGAGTTTTGTTCTCCGATCGTTTGCTGATTGCTGGACCTTTCGAAAAGTTTCCTCAGAACACGATCGACTCACCTGGGTCACAATCCTCACTTGGAATGCGAAGGAATGCCCGTCGATCTTTCAACGAAAGCTATCTGTCTTAGGGCTGGTTCAAAAGCAAATGAATAAAGAAGGAGGCATGGTATACATATGAAAACGTTAATCATTGTGGCTCGGGACTCTATGTTAGGTGAGTTGGAAAAGCTCTTGAACGATACCGGCGTCAATGCGTACACCATACTGAGCAACGTCATGGGCAAGGGTGTCACTGGTCGAGTGTTTGGGACCTTCCTCAAGCCTGACATCAACTCCATTATTTTTTCGGTTCTCCCATCCGAACTCGCAGACAGGGCAGTCAGCGCGCTCAAGGCGCTTCACGCGGCACGAGGAAAGGCTACACACGGGCAGCCTGTCGCCCTCAAGGTCTTTACTTTCCCTTGTGAAGAACATGTGTAGTGCTATGGAGTACAAACCGCCAGTTTGCTTTTAGAGAATGTTTTTTGACAGCAGTCCGATTCGAGATAAACTCAGTTCTATGGCTGTTCGCTTGCAGGAGCATCATGGAACAACTGTTGGGATATATTATTTATTGCATAGCGTACGCGGTACTCCGCTTAGTTGGAGTTAAGGCCCCAAGTTGGCGAGCTCGCAATATCACATCCATGGTCGTTTTCTTCGTTTCCCTTGTTACAGCTGTTGCTTATCTCGCTAGACCCATACCATGAGTCGTTGCCTACTGCGGCCGATTGATGGAAGGCCCTTCGGCACCCGACCATTGCGACCGCGAGCAGCATGAAGGCCCCTGTCGGGATAACCGGGTGCTCACGAGTCATCGCGGACCCTCCGAAAATCCAGCTCCGCCGAATTAAATAGTCAGCATCATTCTCTTCACTTGGCCTTTAAAATCTGCGCCGTATTCACCGATCAAATCACTTCCTGAAGTGAGAGTGCGAGAAAGTTATATTCCCCATGTTGATTGGACGAAAGGCGGCTGTTAGGAGCCGAAAGAGACTCTCAATTCAATGAGGTTAAGCAATCCTCGAAGTAGCTTGAATTGCGGGGGACTAGCCAATCGTCATCGCGCGGTTTCGCTCAGCGCGCACCGTGTGAAACGCGAATAAGCCTCTGCAGGTTGACCGTCACCAGTTACATGAATCGGCACTGTGTTGTCCCCCTCCTGTTGGATTTGACCCTCTTTCTGAGCCATTTCGGAACGCCCCTGGAGCCCCTCTACACGTGGGACCAAGACTTGCCTGTTTCTCCGACTCTTCCTTAGCAGATGTGGTGAATCTTCGCATAACCTGGAGTTTCAAAGCGCTGATCAGATCCAGGGAGGGGCGTATGCTGCAACAAGCATTTCTTGGCGATCAGATTCTCGACGTGGTGAGAGCGAATTTTGGATGTACCATGGATGAGTTGATCCTGAGCTTGCCAGGGGTGAGTTGGTCCGAGGTCTTTCTCGAAGTTGATCGCATGAGTCGGTCAGGCCAGTTGCAGCTCACCCAAAATAGTGCACGAATGGTTACGACGCTTCGTGTAGTCTGAACTTCGTGGAACCAGTGCAGCCCGTATTGTGGAGGCCGGTCCGTCATTGTCACATGACTCGCAGAATGGAACCGGGTGGAGGCTCTGGCAGTGGGCCAGCTCCTTTCTGCTCAGACGTGCTTTCTTCTTCCCTGGGAGAGGTCTCCACCCCCATTCTTGAGGCATTGGTATGGTGGCTCTGTGAATGCCAAAACCACAACACTCCTTCCGGTGATCCTGCTTGCCCCAGCAGTATCAGCAAACGGACTGCTGCCGAAGGAAGAGTAGCCACATGGCTTGTCCCGCCAGCAAAATGTCTGATGAGGGGAGCGAGAGCCTTAACGCGAAGACACACGGGGTGCTGAATGAACGCGTCCCGCGAGAACGTCAATCCCGAGAAGACCGTGTCTTAACATGGTGGGTCAGCGTCATGATGGCCATGGTCTTCCTCATTCTCGTCTTGTTCTTGGTCCAAGTTATTTTTTCGGGGCCGAAAAACAGGCATCCAACGGAAAGCGCGTGGTACTGCAACCCTTTGCCGCTCTTCAAAATTCTCAGTCGGGATCGCCCGATCCCCGTCTCCCCACCATCTCACTGGATCCTACAAGGGGAGCCAACGAAAACATATCAAGGTCGCGCGAAAGAAGGCGTTGCGAGGCGCTGGCGCCCAGAACATCTTCGCCATCGACAAGAAATCCGGAACCCCGGTGGATATTCCTCCCCTATACACTCTCTCTCTTTTATCTGGATGGGCGGTGAAATTCATAGGATAACTCCTCAGTCAAATCCGTATTTGGTTAAGAGTTTTTGAACGTGAGTCGTCATCAGGAAATCGGAAAACTGGTCTGCGACAGAGCGTAATGAGGCTCGACAGGTCGAGGCAACTGCTTGTCCGAACTGAATCGGCACAGGGGTTTCCATTAGGGTTTCATCACTGATGCGCACATACACGCTGTCGACCGTGTTTACGCGATAGATCAAACCCACATCGGCCTTGCCTGTGCGAATGAGATCCATAATGTCCTCGCTATGTGGCGCATAGAGAATGTTGAAACGGCTTTTATACGTGGGAGAGAGTTTTGTCAGCACCCGCGCCGTGACCTCTCCCAAGTAGGACGTCTCAGGATCCCCGAGGGCGATGCGTGTAGTTCGATTCGCCAGCGCATCGCGAAGGGAAATCATTGTCTCTCGGGAGTCCGACGACATCACGAGGACGAGGGATGTCTGCGCAAAAATCCGAGGGCGGCCGTTCAGTGTCAGTCCCTTCTTGTGCAGGTACTCGACTTCTTCCACTCCCGCCGACAAAAAGACATCGATCGGCGCTCCTTTTTCTATTTGTCGAAGAAGCGTTTTCGACGGCGTGTACACGATGTGGACCACCGCACCGTATTCGCGCTCGAACATCGGCAGGATTTCACTGAACGCCGGTCTTAAGCTGGGAGGTGCCCCAACGGTCAGGCCTAGTTCAACCTCAATTTGGGCCACCCTCGCGGCTGCTTGCTGATGCCCCTTCTGCGCCGCGAGCCTGTAAAACGTGAGGGCCTTCTTGAGATCCTTCAGTCCGCCCAGACGGCCCGATTCAAACGCTTCACCCACTCGGAATGCAGCTTCGGGATCTCCGCGGGCAGCTTTTTCTGTGTCGGAGGCATACTCCTGGGCGGCTTTAGGATTCAGTGGGTGTGGTGCCTGTGCCGTGACATCACCAGGGCTGCCGGCCATGGAAACGAAAAGCGCCACAAGCATGATGGTCCCAACGGCGGTCATAGCAACCTCCACAGCTGCTCTTGGAAGTCTGGGCAGGCATCGTTGCATGTGTTCAAGCCCAGTGAAGACTGATGAACATAATCGGGTCGTCTATTGGCGGTCACGCGCTGGTTGAGAAGAGGCGAGTGTCGATTCGGGAGATAGCAAGTTACCCCATGTTGCCCTCCATGAGGTAGATGGGAGCAGGACATTGCCAGCCGCCAGCTGATTTGTCAAATTCGACCTGCCTCTATAGTTGTACCAACTTCGATCTGCCTGTGACTCACATAGAACTGGCACAACTACATGAGGGCATCTCAGGAGAAGAACAGGTCGCTGGTTCGATCCCAGTCGCCAGCTCCATAGACCTTCGTTGATCGAACCACTGCCTTCACCCATTCGACCCTGCGGTTCGCGGATTAGTCTCCGCATGACCATGGGCATCGGAGCTCTGTTGATTCGTTTAAGAAAGCACTCTAGGGGGGCGGTGGCAGGAGGTCCGTATCCCGAAAGTTGATGGCAAGCATAACGGTGTACTGGTTATAAAATGCGTCTCCTTCATACAGCGGCGTCGAGCGGATCAGTCGTCCGGTCTTCTTATCGATGAAGTCGATCGAAAAACGCGCGAGACCTCGCTGTCTTTGGGCCTTATAGAAGGCAAGCTCCGGAACCGCAATAGGGAGTAACCCGCCGGAGATCTGTGGGATTCCAACAAACGTCAGATCTTGGAGCGTTCCAAAGGCGTCCAGCGTGACTCGGGCAGTCAAGGATTCTTTCCCATCTTTCGGCAAATTGAGCCCTTCTCGACTGAGCCACTTCTCGATCAGCGCCGTCACGAATGCCTGGTCTCCTGTGAGACCCACTGTCTCCACCGCGACCGATCGTCCTGGTGCAATCGGCAACACGGCATCGATGAGCCCCCGCTTCAGCGATTGGGCTAACAGGAGCTGTTCGGTTGGCGATCTCGCCGATTTCGTGGTCTCGTAGGTTGATGAGCAGCCCGACAGGAACAGGCTCCACATGATCCCTATGAGAAACCATGCGCAACCAATCCAAGGACGGATTGTATCTCTCTCAGAATATCGGAAGGTGTGGGGTCGAGCGACGTCCATGGGATTCATGGGTACAACCTCTCGCAATTCGGTCGAAGTGACGCGACTTCACATGAAGGTCTCGCGTCCTGTCCTCGGGTGTGCAAAATTCTATCGATTCTCCACCATGCACATCGCCTCTGAAGAGGTAAACCATTTTGTTCCTGGTGGACGGAAATTCCACGCGGTCGCAAGTGCCTGACAGGTGAGGTTGGCCAGCGTATCTTTCGGTGGTCGAGTCTCAAACGTTGTATACCGCGCACTGCCACTCCAATGCACTCGGCCGGACTCCATCTGTACTCCTCGAACCGTAACCATCGGAGCTCGATAATCACCCCCTCTGTCCACGAATACGACTTCTTGCACAGCATGTTTCTTCGCTGCTTGGAGAATCGCGGCTTCGTCCGCAAGTGTGTGGGCTACTTCGGTGCTCTCAGTGTCGATATCAATGGCTAACATACTCCGTTCGAGGACAGACAGCCCTCGCTTCTGCAACCAGGTGGTGGCGACCCCGACGGCACCGGGATCATTTCCCCAGACGACCGTCGGTGTGCCGGGTCGAGGAAGATCAGCGAGAAACCCATCCGTCACCGGGGGAGAGCTGCAAGCGGCAAGCAGCATCAATAATCCGAGGTTGCCTATTGCACCTCTCATAGCCGGCCTCCAAAGAGAATCTTTTGATTTTTCCGTCCAGCCTGTAAAGGGGAACGCGATCGACTCCGAGTTCAGGCCGTCGACTTGCAGAACCCTGAGACCATAGTGATCTCAGTCGGGCGCACCATAGCAGAACTACGAACGAGAAGGCTATAGAGTTTTTCGCGACGCCCGTCCATTTGAAAATTTTCTATTTATTCTTGGCCTGAAGGATCGGGCCAAGGAACGCCTACGCCACACGTCCGAAGGCAAGAATCGCATCCGTATCTATCCATCGACCAGGATCCTGGAAGAGATGAATCTCTCCTCCAGGATCACACGCGGTGCCGGTCAGCTGCCGGAAGCCGGGTCTGTCGTCAGTGATGACGGATCGGTTGACGAGGGATCGGCAAGGGAGGGGAGGAGATTGTCTACAGGGGAACCCTGGTCTTCGGCGTTGTTGGTCCGGTCAGAAACGGCTTGAATTGAGTCGGTCGCTGGTGGTTCGGTGGCGACGGTGGGGAGGATCATATGTTCCTTTCCGACTTTCCGCAATTCAAGATGTACGCGCCGATTCATGTTGCGGCACACGTCGCTGGTGTCGAGGCAGAGGATGCCCTCCTCACCCAGGCTCACCACCTTGATCGCTTGGGCTGAGACGCCAAGACCGACCAGGTACTCTTTCACTTTCTCGCCACGCATGAGCCCCAGCTTTTTGTTGTAACTGGCTGAACCCTGTTGGTCGGTATAGCCCTGCACGAGGATGCCGAGATCTGGATTGCTCTTGGCCAAATCGGCTTGCGTCGCGAGGATGGCCTTCGCGTCGTCGGTGAGGCCCTTGTGACCTACTTCGAAATAGATATCTGTGTGGATGCTGTCGGGTTTGGTGACCTGAGTGGTGATGACGGGCTCGGTGATCGGGCTCGTAGTGGTTTTGAGGACGTTCGTAACCTGTGCGCCGGTCAGGCTCTCAGCAGGGGTCTTTGAGGCGTAGGACTGTTCCTGCCCCGAGTAGTACCAGAAGGCTCCGATCGTCCCGGCCAGCAAGAGGACCAAGCCGGAGAGAATATAGACCTCCTTTATATCCTTATTGGGACCGATGACAGTCGGCGCAATCGCACCTGAGCTGGTTTGGCATGGATTTTTTTGCATGGGGTAACCCTCCATTTGACGATAAAAGGTTCAAAGTTGTGGCTATAATAATTACTGGTTCAGAAACAGTGAACGGCTTTAGACCTGTGTCACCCCCTTCCAGTGGTTCACTTGCGTGTCGATGGCCATGGGCCAGAGCAACCGGAGTGCCAGTGGGGAGGGTGATGGAATCGAGAAAAGTGTAAGGAAAGTTCAGATGTTCAGAGTATGCGGTGAATCTCAGAGGGTTGCGGGGAAACTGCGCCCAGCACGTGATGCGGGGGTAGCCACGCATGGGTTCTGACAAGAAAGAATATGTTGGGATCCCGGACCATCGCAAGATGGTCCGGGCGAGAAATTGCTCATTGAAGTACGGTATAGATTTGATCTGCGGTGATGGTCACCGAAGCATCGCTGTACGTCCCATGGGCTCCGACGGTGTTTGCCTTCTGGCCCTGCATGAGAGACTGTTCGAGCGCCACGCTGTAATCGTGAAATTGTGTGAAGACCTGTACCTGTCCGTTTGATCCCACCGCGAAGAGCCCTTGGGTCGGATTAGTCGGTACGATTGTGGGAGACACTCCAAGGCTGACGAGATCAGTCGCGACTGGCCCTCGCCAAACATAATGGGCTGCCCCAACTCCTGCCAGGTCGACGACCAATCCCGCATCCGTGTTGCTGACGAACGGCATTGCGGTCGCCGGACGCCAGTTCACCAGCAAGGTGGCGGGATGATCCATGAGGTTCACAATCGTCTGTGCGGTGAAATCGGGTGGTGCGGTTTTGAAAGGCGTCACGAACCCTAGTACTCTTACCGGCGTACCGGATGTCAGCCCCGTTAGGCTCAACGTTCCCGTGGCCACCTGATAATGCGCCGGATCGGCATCCGTGGCCGCCGAGGTTCCTGTTCCGGCAAAGGTGAGCAGTGTAATCCGACGCCCCTCGATACGCTGGATGTTCATTTCTAGCGAACTTGCACTCGTCGTGTTCACGGTGCCTGCTACGGATGTCACGAGCAAGCGGACCAGACCTGTCGTGGCATCCAAGGTATTAGTGGAGACAATAAACGTTCCGAACGCGGTGATGCGCTGGCCGACCGAGATAGCGTCCTTCGTCAGGCCCTGCGTCATCAGGGCTTGTTGTCTGACCCTTGTAGCCGCTCCTACGTTCACCGTGACCGTATCGTGGAACGTGAATGTGCCGTCGCTTCGAATCAGCGAGCCTCCTCGCACGGTCAGCTGATCGCTGGTTCGTGCGATGACCACACCGGTTACGACGTCTCTCGTTCCGCCAGGCACGCTGGAGCCGGCCAGGACCTCATTGGCTTTAAACTGTTTGGTATCGACCTTCCATTGTCCGATTGCTACAGTCGCAGTGCCAATCGTCTTGGCGGCCAATGCTGAAAGCCCCGCGGCTCCCTGATAATCCACTTCATCGATCTCAAAGACTGTACTGCTATCTGTATGAACAGTGACCGACCCGAGTTTACTCAGCGGGACAATACTCAACGGACCAAATATCGGTCGGAGAAACACTTGATAAGTTTGATTCTGTTGGTTGACCGATTCGAGTGGACCGCGAAGCCGCATGGTCTTCGGATTCTGCGGATCCACGTCTGCCACAAGGAATGGTTTGACAGTTACGACAGG
The DNA here is from genome assembly GCA_035623075.1 of Nitrospiraceae bacterium. Classification (NCBI taxonomy): domain Bacteria; kingdom Pseudomonadati; phylum Nitrospirota; class Nitrospiria; order Nitrospirales; family Nitrospiraceae; species Nitrospiraceae bacterium. Next base: position 14,960 of record DASPUC010000051.1, read on the forward strand.
CGGATTGACCGTGAGATCCGCGGTATTCGAGGCCTGAAGATTGAAGTCCAGGGTCAGATGCGCGGGAATGCCCGGCGCAATCACCAGGGCACGGCGATTATCGAACGTGACCGCAACGTCGAGCGTCGTGATGGGGTTTCCTTGGCCATCGCGGATGTTCGCTATAGGCACGGAAACTGCGTTACCAGTTGCATCTTCGACTTCGAGATCGGCCGCCGAGAAATCCAACCGCATGCGGGCGGAAACATATGAGCCAGAGGGAATCGTCGCCGCGGTAAAGAATTCCGTCATTGCGACATAATCGGCAAAATTGACGCGCGTGGTTAACGGCAGCGTTTCGACGACCGTTCCGTCCCGTCTGGTTAAGGTGAGGGACTGTACGTCCACCATATAGGAGAGGAAATCGCCCGCCGCATCAGTCATGCTGACCAGCGCCTGGCCATTGGTTGCTGAGGCCGCACTACTCGCACCAGACCCGCTATCGCCTCCGCCGCTGCAGCCAGCCATGGTCAGTGCGACCGTCACCATGCAGAGCCACGTTTCCCATCCCGTCCAACATTGTCCTCGGTGAGTTTCTTGTTTGATGAGCTTCACTGTGGTCCTCCTCCTTGGACTCAAACGAATCATCCCTGGCCCAACTGATGGGACTAACGCAGTCTGAATGAAGAGGTTGACAGAGTGATGGGGTGAAGGCAAGAGACTGCGCCAGCTTTTTTATTTTGAGAGACCCTCGGCCAGGTCTTTCATGTAGGAGTGCCCCACGAACTCACACATTTGCCAAAATTCTTGGGACTTCTCGAACGAGATAGAGTATATTGTCGGTAGACAGGGGATGGGGTCCCCCGTAAACCGCCTCGGCCAGGCTGATGACTCCTACGCTACTCCCACTGCCGTAGCCGCGGAGCCGTCGCCGATAGTGGTGACAACCGGTCTGAAGCAGTCGCGAACCACCTGGCCGGAACGGAGGACTCCTGCATGGAATCGATCTTTATCACTGTCTCCCTGTGGCTCGCTCTTGCCGTCGTTTCTGCTCTCATTGCTTCCTCGCTGCGGCTTTCCATCGCATTAGTTGAAATCTGCGTCGGCGTTGCCGTTGCTGCAGCAAGTGGTTTCTTTGGATTGGGAGATGTCTTCGCTGCCAATTCAGAGTGGGTTCGGTTTCTCGCTGCCTCTGGAGCTGTCGTTCTGACTTTTCTTGCCGGCGCGGAGCTGGATCCAGACGTGATCCGTGTGAAATTGACCGAAGTGAGCGTCGTCGGATTGATCGGATTCCTGGCGCCGTTTCTGGGCTGTGCTGCCGTGGCCTATTACATATTGGAATGGGATGCTAATGCGAGTTGGCTCTGCGGCGTGGCGCTCTCGACAACTTCTATGGCCGTTGTCTATGCAGTGATGCTGGAAACCGGATTCAATAAGACGGAGTTCGGGAAGGGGATTCTTGGATCTTGTTTTATCAATGACCTGGGGACCGTGATCGCGCTGGGTCTGCTGTTCGCTCCGTTTACCTATAAGACCTTGGTGTTCATCGCAGGAACTGTTGCTGGTCTTATGTTGTTACCGTCTTCGACAGCGTGGCTCACCAAACATTATGCGTTCCGCACTGCTGCGATCAGGACGAAGTGGGTCATGCTGATTCTGTTTGCACTGGGTGCCTTGGCTCTGTGGTCCGGAAGCGAAGCGGTCCTACCGGCGTATCTCGTCGGCATGGTGCTCGCCGGGAGCGCTGCGAGAGACGCGCATTGGATGAGGCGGCTACGGACACTGACAGTAGGATTTCTCACGCCCTTTTATTTTCTTCGAGCCGGGACGCTTGTGTCTCTGCCGGCATTGCTGGCTGCGCCGCTGATCTTTGTCGCGTTGCTTTTGGGCAAGGTGGCCTCGAAGATTTTCGGCCTCTATCCCTTCATCAGCGCCTTCCGTCAGGATCGGAACGAACGGTGGTACTACACACTCCTCATGTCGACCGGCTTAACGTTCGGGACAATCTCGTCTCTTTACGGACTGGCACATGGGTTAGTGACTCAGGAGCAGTATTCCTTTCTTGTGGCGGCAGTTATTGCGAGTGCAGTTGTTCCCACCCTGATCGCGGGCATTGCCTTTGTCCCTGTCCACCTGCTGACAAAAGCCGAGCAGCCAGGCAAAGCAGTACGACGTATCAACGGTCTGAGCGACGAGGGTTAGGGAGAAGATACAGTTGATTTCAGCAGTAGTGTGGTCGGCTGCGATTGGCAAAGAGCAGGTCTAAGTTGCGCAATCGTTGCAGCTCCGCGGGAGTAATGCCTTCCGGAAATGGGTCAGTCCAATAATATGAATTAGCCTTACCGGTTAAGGCGATCCATTCCCGGAACAGCGTACAGATTTCTGCCTGCGCCTCTGCCGAACCTGAAGGCCAAGGGCCTGAGGTAAATGTATTGATTCCGGATAGGCGGCCGGCAAACTCCAAGGGTGGAGGCTGAATCTCGAGGAGGTGACAATTCGATCCGTCAGGGGTTTCTGTATAGACCTCTCCACCTGCTCCGGAACAGGCATAGACTGCCGCAGCAGAACCCACCGGCATGGCGGCAATCAGCATGAGCCCGAGTAGGGCGCATACAACGCATACAAATTGCTGTTTCATGGCAAAAATGTCCTGTTCCGCAGGACCTTCACGCATGTCTGCTTTTCATTGGGCTAGACCTCTCAGAAAACTGCTGTCGCACCAAGGCCTCTATCGATTGAAAGTGTCGGTCCGGTAGGTTTTTGAATCGGCGTTTGCAATCGAGGAGGGCTTCATCGGCTGAAGCGAATGGTTCGATGACAGATAACAAGTGACCGTAATAATCCATAAGCTTGAGCTCGACGGTTCTCAGATAGCCGGGGTCTCCGGCAATTTCCAGTGCAGCTTTCGTCTGATCGCCGCCTGATTCGACCAGAGCTTGAAAGCAGAGGCCTTTCAGTCGTTGAGTGACCGTGCTGCGGTCCCAGCCTAACGTCTTCGCGGTCGCTTGCATGTCAAAGCCATGTTGCCTTAAGTGATTCAAGACGGCAGCATCGCTGGCCGGGTCCGGAAGAATCTGTGACGGTTTGGTCCTCCCGGTGGTAGACCCGCTGCCACCGCCGAGTCGCAACGATTCTTTAGTCAAGAGAGGGCTATCGCTGAGTGCAATGGCCTGCTCTAAACAATGCCGAAACTCTCGCACATTTCCTTTCCACCCGTGTTCGACTAACGCACGCAACGCCTCGTTCGAAAGCTTTGGGACCGGTTTCCCCAACTGAGTGGCAATTTCACTCAGAAAGGTGTCCGCGAGGATCGGCACGTCGGCCGGCCGTTCGCGCAACGGAGGCAGCCGGAACACCAAGCCAGTCAGACGGAAATACAGGTCCTCTCGGAACCAGCCTTCGGATACGCCGCGCTGAAGATCACGATTCGTCGCAGCGACGATGCGTACGTCGACGGTGGTGGGGATGGTTGCGCCGACACGATAAAATGACTTTTCCTGCAGCACGCGCAGCAGCTTGCTCTGATGGTCCAGCCGCAAATCCCCGATTTCATCCAAGAAGATGGTTCCGTGGTTTGCCAGTTCGAAATACCCGCGCCGGTCCGCCGACGCACCGGTGAAACTGCCTTTCACATGGCCGAACAATTCGCTTTCAAAGAGTTCGGGCGAGATAGCGGCTATGTTCACTGCAATAAACGTCTTGCCGGTCCGTGGACTGAGCCGATGCACTGCACGGGCAAAGAGTTCTTTGCCGGTACCAGGCTCGCCGAGCAACAAGACGGTCAACGGTGATTTCGCGCCTCTTTTCAGGTCGCGGTAGAGGCATAGGAGCCCGGTATCCTGGGTCACGATGCCAAACTGCAGGCATTCCCCGCGAAGACGATCGAGTTCAACATCGGCCATGGCAACGGACTCATTCGTGGCTGCACGTAGACTATGCAGTTGCTGCTCAAGAGTTTCCAGCTGTGTACGCGCCTCTTCCTCCTGAGTTTGGGCGACTGCTAGTTCCCTCCGAAGCGCTTCCATGGTGCGTGACAGGTCTACGTGCTGACCGGCGGAGTGTGCAATCGCGGCCCGCGCCTGCTCCAGATCCTCTTCCAACGTTTCAGCACGGGTTTCCCGGAGGACCAGGGCCTCGCGCACAGCCGCGGCTTCTTGCTGCAGTCGCAACATGTCTCGTTCGAGGAGGCGCATCTGCTGACTTGCCGTGAGATGGCTCCAGACGGTCGTGCTGACGAGAACGATCAACGCCGCTATGAGCGGCAACGCAAATGGAAATACGAGGTCCGCGAAGGACAGCGCCAAGAGCAGGGCGCAGCCATACCCGAGGACAACAGCTCCGGCGAGGATGAGTCCGCGCGATTCTCGAGAATACAGCAAGGTCCAAGAGACGAGACCGGCAAGAAGGAACGCTGCGATATAGCTGCCGACCGCACCAAGCTGGCAGACACGATTGCCAGTCAGGAGCATGTTCAACAGATGCAGATGGATTGTGATGCCGGTGACGGACTGGCCGCTTGGGAGAAGCCAGGTCGCGGGACTTGCCGGGTCAGAAAGCATCACCACGACCTTGTCTTTGAACCATCCATTTAGTTGCTCTTCATGGTTTGCTTCGATCGCTTCCCACAGTGTGACGAATGAGAGGGTTGGGAGCGAGTTGATGGACCCGTCTCCAGCATAGTTCACAAGGATCGTCCCCTCGTTGTTCGTAGAACCGGGTTTCGTCTTGGCTTGTTCAAACAACACGCTCCCGAATGCAGGCACCGTCCGTCCATCCAGTTCAAGAGAGAGGGGAATGGAGCGGGCCACATGATCCCGTTGTCGGGACGCCAGCAGATGCCCGAACATCGTCGTATCCGAGGCCACCGAGGGTTCTGAATCGAAGGGGTAGACAACCGGCCCGGCCGCTTTAGTAGCTTCCAACAACAGAGCATCGCTGGCTGCACCGCCAAGTTGAGCTGGGCTGGCGTGACTCAACCGATGATCGAGGCCAATCGCAATCGCCCCTGCGTCATGGATTTCGGTGAGGACGCGAGCCAGGATTGCTCGATCCCATTGGCCGGCTCCGAACTTGGCGTCGCTCGCTTGATCGCGGATCACAAGGAGCAGAGACGGGCTGACTTCAACAGGACCCCGGTGCCGGAGCCAGGCGTCGTAGGCAGCCCAATTCAATGCCGTGAAGGTCGTAGGGGCGAGGACCATCAGAATCGCCGCAAGAGACGTGGCCAGCACCCCTATGGCGCAAGCCTGAAGCCAGCGCGATTCGAGAAAGGCACGCCAGATTCTTGCGTAATTCAGCATGTTCGAACACTCTACGGCTGAGACGGAAGGTCGGAGAGAATTGATGTGATCTCTTGCTTCGGCAATCCCTTGAGTTGGGCTTTCGCCTTCGGGAGGTCCGGAATCGTGCCGATCCCCTTGGCGTAAATGGACGCCAGGATCTTCTTGGCTGGGACGAATCCGTCGTTGGCCGTGATTTCGAAGGAGGTCAGAATCCTCTTGTCGAAAGGAGCCAGATGCGGTTCCCATCCCATTTCGTACAATCGAGCGAGCTCAATCTGTGCTGCCTCGCTCAGAGCGTAGCTTTCTTGTAGCAGCACCGATACGGTCTGGTCGCTACGATTCTGTTTGAGGAGCGTTGTTCCCAATGTCTCGGCTTCGCCGTCGCGCGAGAGGTCGGGGAAATTGTCCCAGAGCTTGTCTCGATAATTTCGAAAGGCCTCCAAGGCCTCCTGGCGTTTCGCCTCCGGCTGTGTCGAAGACAAGGCTTGGCGGCGAAGTTGCGAGAGCGATGTCGCGGCCGGTTGATGACCGAGCGCAAGGGCTTTTGTCCACCAGTAGACCGCAAGGGCGGTGTTCTTCTCCACTCCTTGGCCTGTACGATAGGCATTGCCGATAAAGTATTGGGCCTGTGCAACGCCGCCTCGTGCCGCCTCCTCCATAGATTGTGCCGACTCCTGATCTCGATGGCTCAGCTTCAGGACGAGAGCCAGACGATAGCGAGCGTCGGGGAAATGATTCTGAAGCTCCAACGCTCGTTGATAGGCTTGTATCGCGCCTTTGAGATTGCCTGTCGTGTAATAAACAGTGCCGAGATTGTAGTGTGCCTGTGTCAGATCAGGGTCGAGACGAATCGCTTCCTTGAGTTCCACCATCGCTGTGCGCCAATCTTGCTTGGTCATCAAGGCTACACCGAGCTGCATATGCGCCCTGGCAGATTCGGGCTTTAGTTTAAGGGCGATGCGGTATTCATCAATCGCCTGGTCCACGTCACCGACTCGGTAGAGTGTATCGGCCAATTCAAGATGATCTTGCAGCGAGTTCGGAAAGGTCTGAACCGCATCCCTCAGGTCGACAAGCGAGGTGGGCAGATCAGCGGCCTCCTCCTCCCGGTCGTTCCCACGATCTGAATTGGATTTGTCCGCCGGGGTATCACGGGGTTCGAGAGCGTTGTTCGAGAATGAGGAAGTTGAAGCCCCGTTCTCTAAAGGGAGTGTTTCCTCTCCGTGGGAAGGAATCGAAGAGACAAGCATCGTGCCTGCCACGAAGAGAGTGAAGATCACAGGGGTGCGACCATATGTCATATCATTCCTGTGATACTCCAAGAGTCGGCAGGCTAGAACCTATTATATACCACGGGCGTGTTGCCGGTTTTATCGCGGGCGGGTGATATTGAAGGGGGAGGATTATCGGCGGCTGCCTGGCTGGGCCATGAAGGTAATTAGGCAGGATCGCTAGCGCGGATTACAAAACGGGCGTTACCCTTGGAAAAGAACCCTCATTTTTCCAACTTACGAAAAGATCCCATCGATACGATTGTATCGGTAAGCTGCCGATACATGCTGATGGATAGACAGAGGTTATTATGGTTGATTGGCCCTCTTCCATTCATCTTCAGTCAGCACGCCCTTCTTGATCAACAGCTGAATCAGTTTGTCAACTGAGTTTCGGCTGGGAGGGGCAGGGGGCGGCACGGGGGTTGGGGCTGGAGCAGTCGCTTCGATACGTCGGGGTTCCGGCGGCACGCGCTTCTGACCGAATACTCTGAATGAGGGCGTGAAGACAATAAGATACTCTTTGTTCCTGATGCGAACTGAAGCAGGGATACTGATGGTCTGAGGAGCGAGGTCCGGACTCGATCCGACTGGAATGCGAAAGAACGGCTTGCCGTCGTCAGTTTCACCGTCTTGGCCCAAGACGTCGAACAATTTCAAAAAAGATTCACCCTTCAGATTGTCTTGCTCTTCTCCGGCCAGGTTGGTGATCTTATCCAGGACGACGATGAGAGAATCAGCGATGAGCAAATCAGGGGACTGGTTTTTGACACTGACGTCATAGCGATACTCACTAGAGAAGTTGTCGCGCCCTTTGAGCGTGACGACCGCAGTTGCCCTTCCAGTCAGGTCAGTGAGCTGATCAAGCGATGCGGCGGCGCTCTCCAGAACCGACGATCCCAATACCCCAACGACGACGCCCGCCAGACTCAGCTGCCAGCGCCTGTTTCTCTCAGACATGGTTGCCTCTCCGGATCGAATACACTGCCGATCGCTCAACTGGTCTCAGCATAGCAAAGATCGTGGGGTTGGGCGAGCTTTTGTCGACTGACTTACCTTGACAGGCTCTTTCAGCGAACGATATTCTCAGCATCCAAAAGTCTGGAGATACGTCGCAACCTGCCCTGTATTACCTTGATGCCATCTCGCGCACAATCTGCTCCGCTGCTGATTGCCCGATCGTTGGTCACTCAGTTGATGAAGCTTTATGACTATCCGAATCCGCGTCGGCCCGGTCATGTGATTCGCGGTTACGACCGACCCCACGCCGTACGGACAGCGCGTATGTGCGCAGCAGTCGCGACAGCGCTGGGGCATAAGGCTGAGCGGGTGCGACTCTATCAGACCGCCTGTTTACTGCACGATCTCGGTCGGGCCGGTCTCGATCGTGTTCTCTTCGGCCGGATCTGGTCATGGGCAAAGGAACGGGGAATCCCAACCAGGCCGCGTGAATGGAGAGCTATACATCCAGAAACCAAGTACGGACGAGAGACCGAGGCCTTTCTGACTCGATATCGAAAGGCTCTGGAGGCGGACGGCATTCGGATGGATGCCTGGGCGAAGGAGCAGGTCGAAATGCGGTTGGGATATGCGCGTCGTTTGACGAGACGACTCCAAGCAGTCCGACCACGCATGCGCCGAATGGGTGTTCGATGGGTTCCCTGGATGCACCAGATCATGTTGTACTACTACTACCCTGAGCGTTTGACAGCCGCACAACCATGGGTCAAGCAGTTAGCGGAAATTCTTGTCGCCTGTGAGCAGTTCGAGGCCTACAGTAACCAGCGCCGCGGACGAGACTATTATGTACGTCAAAAAGAAACACTTGCCGAAGCCTTTACCTACCTGGAGAAGCTGCAGCACGAGGGCATTTTGAGTAAGCCCGTGATGAAGATGCTACGCAGGCTCGCTGCGCGAGGTACGTTCGATGCCATTCTGGAAGAGGCTCGTGGGCAAGCGCTCACCAGCAGCGAACGGCAGTTTCTCAGAAGCATGGAGTTCTGACATGGCGGTGAAAACCATTTCGCTACGCATCAACATGCATGGCGACACCCAGATTGAAAATATCACCAAAACGGTCGGAGAGGCCGTGGCTGGCACGAAACTGTCCTCGGGGATTGTGACGGTCTTTGTCAGGCATACCACTGCATCGGTCATGATTATCGAGGATGAACCAGGCATCCGTGCCGATACCAAAACGTTTTGGGATCGGGCCATACCCGCAGATCCTCATTGGCAACACAACACGAGGAATGCCGGTGAAGACAACGGCCACAGTCATTTGCGCGGGCAATTGCAAGGTCCGTCGATCACGATTCCGTTTACCGGCGGGGCACCACTGCTTGGCACATGGCAACAGATCGTCATCATCGATTTCGATACACGTTCCCGAACACGAGATCTCGTTATTCAGGTGATCGGCGAATTATGATCCCGATGTGTGCACGAGTAGGACTTTCCCTCTTGCTCTGGTCCAGCGTTCCCACAGGAAGTGTTGTTGTAACTGAGTTGGGTAAGCCGCTTGGTTCCGCATACGACGGACCTGAAGCACGCCCACGGCCGGTGACGCCAGCCCCGGCGGAGTTGAGCCCCGACGAACGATCGACAATGGCGGTGTTCGAGCGGGCGACGAAGTCCGTAGTGTTCATCGCGAATACCGCCGTTCGGCGCGATCCGTGGTCATTCGATTTGTTCGAAGTCCCTCAAGGGTCCGGTTCAGGTTTTATCTGGACCAAGCAGGGTCATCTCGTCACCAATTTTCACGTGGTCTATGGGGCCACGTCGATTACCGTCACGCTGGCCGATCGAACGGAGCAGAAGGCCAAAATCGTTGGTGTGGACCCAGATCATGATCTGGCCGTGCTCCAGATTCAAGCGGCGGAAGAGTCGTTGTCACCTGTGGCAATAGGAACGTCGCACGATCTTCGTGTCGGACAAAAGGTATTGGCCATTGGAAACCCGTTCGGGCTTGACCATACGCTGACGACCGGCGTGGTGAGTGCCTTGGGTCGAACGATCAAATCTCTCTCGAATCGAACGATTGAGGGGGTAATTCAGACGGACGCGGCGATTAATCCCGGCAATTCCGGCGGGCCCCTGCTTGATAGTGCTGGCCGGCTGATCGGGGTCAATACACAGATCGTCAGTCCAAGCGGGGCTTTTGCAGGAATCGGATTTGCTGTACCAGTCGATACCGTCAATCGGATCGTACCGGAGCTGATCAAATATGGGAAGCTGATCCGTCCAGGGTTGGGAGTCTCCCTCGTCCCCGATGCGATCGCCAGACGATGGGGAATCAAAGGTGTCGTCATCGGGAAGGTTGTGCGTGGGAGCGCTGCGGAGCGAGCCGGGCTCCGCGGGGCACGCGAAACGGTCACTGGCCGCGTCGAACTGGGTGATATCATCGTCGGGGTCGATGGCAAACCGATTGAGACCATCGAAGATATGCTTGATCTTTTGGAACAACGCAAAGTCGGCGATCAAGTTACGGTTGAGATCGTTCGTGCGAATCGTCGGCAGCACATGTCGATCACACTGCAAGCTGTCAATTAAGAGCGACTCCTTCCCCGGGGTTTTTGAAGAATATAGTCCCTTCTTGACGGGCCTTGTTCGTGTCGGCTCTATTCATCTATACATATGGGCGAGACTGCGCTTGTTCCATCGAGATTATCCACAAAGCAGCTTGTAACTATATGAATGTAAAGGATAAAAACATGAGTGCTACACTTCTCTGAAGGTTGAATTGAAGAGGTCACTCAGCTGATCTCGGGAGGTTACCCATGAAAGCACGAACGTGGATGATGGAATACGGCGTGGCGATAATCCTGACGGCCCTTTTCGCAGTGGTTCTGGGTCGGATCCCTCTCTTCCGCGAAACAGCCGTCGGCAATTTGCACGCGTCTGACTTGGTCCAGTTTATCGGCTATGGTGGTGCAATGGTCATCGCCTGGTTTGGAGCACGTCAATTGTCGGCCGAACCGCCTGTCGACTGGAAATGGCTCATGCCGTACCGGGCTCTGATCCTGCCGATCGTTACGCTTGCGATGGTGGCGATCGCATACGGCGTGTTGCTTTATGTATGTGAGCCATTCATGAGCAAGTCGGGCAAGACGGTCTATAACTGGGTTTTCATCGCCGGCATTGTCGCGGCCAGTGTGTGGCTGATCATGACGTGGGTCATGAAGTGTGCGCCGCAGGTGGCAGCCATGGAATCGCGGAAACTAAGGAGAGCTGCATAGCAATCGGTCGATCTACGGCTGCCTCGGGTAGCGAGGCAGCCGCCTCTCTCAGATGCCTCTCGTGACAAACTCTACGACTCGATTCTCAGCCCAATAGGAATCTTCACCGTTTCGTTTCCACTGGAAAAACCCGCAGTGACCTCCGTAACGAGGCGCCACGAGCGTGATCGACGAATTTTGTGCGATGGCTCGCAGAGCGAACATAGAATAGGGAATGAATGGATCATCCTGGGATGTGATGATCAACGTCGGTACGGCTATTGACCCAAGCACGTGACGAGAGCCAGCTCGGTCATAATAATCGGCTCCGCTACGATAGCCACCGTCCGGCGCGGTATACCGATCATCGAACTCGCGAATCAACCGAAGACGGGCAAGTCCCCGGAGATCCCACTTGCCTGGTATCAGCGTCGCTTTCCGACGGAGGCGAGCCTTCAGTCTGGTTAAAAAATGGTTGTGGTACATCCAATTGCTCGGATGCTCCAAGGCATCAACGGCCTGCGTCGGATCGATGTTGGGACAGACCGCAGCCACACCTTTGAGGCTGGGTTCTGATGAGCCGAGTTCTCCTGCTGCTTTAAGCACGAGATTCCCTCCCATTGAATAACCGATCAACCAGATGCGGTCGAGACCGGCGACGGTTGCGAGCTCGCGGACGATTGATCGGTAGTCTCCGCTGAGGCCACTGTTATACAACGTCGGTGTCAGGTGTTCCGTCCCGCCGCAGGTCCGCTGGTTCATGCGAATTACATTGAGTCCTGCTCGATATGCCTTGGCGGCGATGCCGTGCATGTAATGCGAATCGCTGCAACCCTCGAGGCCATGTACCAGGATTACAGTCGCAGCAGTTTGTCGATTTGGTTGCCAGTGGCAGACACCCAGGAGTTGGGTGCCTGGCTCGACAGTGAACAGTCGATCTTCCTGAGGAACACCCTTCAACAGCAGGCCCCTTGGCCAATAACGTGAGACGAGTGTCATGGCATGGGTATTGCGGAGAATCAGTGGTGGTTGGAATGAAACGCTGGCACCCATGTACACAGTACACATCCTAAAATAAAAAGGGCGTCGTTCCTACTGCGAACGACACCCATAGTTAATGTGGCTCCCCAACGAGAAAGATTCTGGGCACTGGAGGTGCTCAGTTCGTGTTCTACACCGACGGAACGGGGTCTGACTCCCTAGGAGAGGACAATGCCAGTGATGACAAGCGTTATTGCCAACCATGGATCTGGTAGCCGCGAGCGACGAGACAGCGCTCCATTTCCTGGCGATACGCCTCCAGGGAGGGCCAAGCCGGATGCGGACTGTCGACTGTGCCCAGTATGATGCCATTCGTGTACCCGCCGAGCGGTGGAAGCCACCGTGGCTGAATACTCACTGGGGCCGCGGCGCGCACCTCTTGCCGACAGGCTCGGAGATCCCGGGCTTCGTCGTATTGGACACTGGTTTGCCCTTGCGCCAGATGCTCTAGGATGGGCTGGGGAAGAGAGCCGCTGTGAGAGCAGGCCCCACCCACGGCTATCACCAGAATGGGAACCAGTCCCCGAGAGAGAAGTTGCATAATACACTCGCTTTCCTCAAATTCTATTAGCTTATTTTAATTCCCTTTCGGTTACTTTACCACCATGACTGGAGGCCCTGGTGTTCCGTCTATACGCCGTTAGAGACTTACGACCCAGTTAATGCAACCCACTCGTGTGGGACGGGACGAACCGTCCTTGACTTTCAGTGTCGTACTCCACTAACCTCCCCCTCTCGATTGGGCTAGGGGTAGAGGAGTATGACTCACATCCGCACCAAACGAGCACTTGCTATTCTCCTAGTGCTCTGTCTGCTGGTCATCGGCGGTCTTGCCTCGAGCCAGTCGATCCCACACGAATCGCGCCACGCACATCACGGCAGCGCCACACACGGCACGGTTCTGTGTTCGTGGATGTGCGCGGCTGGGCAAGTGCTGAAGGGGATTGACGCCCCGCCTCTGATCGAACGCTCTCCGGTTGCGTTCTCTGACCCACCGATCCTCAGATTCATCCCTCAGGTCACGTCCGAGACCACGCCCTCTCGCGGTCCTCCACCCTTTTCGACAATCTAACTCATTTTGACCAGGTGGTTGTGTCCGGTGCCGGATCGAGTCCGGTATCAGGCCTCTTCGCCGCTCCAGGAAGCGGGAAAGGAAGATCACAGCATGAACGGTCACATTGTCACACGTCTCGTCGCCCTTACGCTCTCGATAGGCATTGCTGGCACCGGTCTGATGACAGCCGCGGCGGCGTACTCAGAAACCAAAGCGGAGAAGTCCTTCACGGCGGTCGTCACCGATGCTCAAGGCGTCGAAACGGAAATCAAAAACGTGGTGTTCTATTGGGAGGAGAAGCTCAGCGAGACGTCGTTTGTTCCGCATGAGCTGCGACATTTGCCGGTCAAACGTGGAAACTCGACGATCAACATCCGGTTCGACCAAATCAAGCAAGTCGAGAACAAATCTCCCGGCACTGCCGATGCGGTGACTCTGGTGATTGCGCTCCACAATGGTAAGACGGGAGAATTCGGACTTTCCACTCCCGGAAGTTTCCGTGGAGAGTCGGATTTTGGGCAAACCGATGTTCCGATAAAGGGAGTTGCCAAGGTGGTGTTCAAGTGACGGCAAGTTCCGACAAAAAACTCCAGATTCAGGCCTGGGGCATCTCTGTCGCGACTCATTCAGTTGTAGTCGGCATGGCTGTGGTATTCATGGCTCAGATCCAGCCCATCCCCATGAAGGACGTGTTCCAGTGGGAAGTGTCACTGGTGGAACCTGTCCAGCAAGAGGCGACGGCGGAACCGGAAAAACCAGTCCCTTCTTCTCCGGCGTCGAAGCCTCAAGCGGAAGCAACTGCGAAGGCTGCGCCAGTTTCTCAAGTCATGACGCGTCAGGTTGAGACGGTAGAGAAGCCGGCCGTCGTTCAGCGAGCGGTTCAACAAGTCGTCGAAACGGCGAAACTCATCGAGCAGACAGTTAAACCCATTGAACAGACGATTGCCGCACAGAGGCCAGAACCGGTGACGTCCGAGCAATCGGTGATAAAGCAGACGCAGCCTCAGGAACGAGCTGCCGAGGGAAGCCTGCCGGCAGTGACCACCCAAGCGCCGGTCGTTACAACGTCTGCTCAATCAGTCATTGCACAAGCTCCGGTTGTGGCGAGCATCCCCGCCAATGAAACTGCGACAGTTATGACGCCTGCCATCCGGACGCAATCTGAAGTGACGCCTTGGCAGACTATTGGGGATTCGTCTCCAACCGTTGCGGGTGCGGAGGCTCCTAAAGTGCAGGAGCAACAGATCGCGTCGGTAACCGCGCCATCAGCGAGTGCGGTGGTAGCACAAGCTCCAGTGCAAGTCGCTAAGGCCGTACCGCAGACCTCCGATGTGCGAACCGATTATCGTTGGATTGGGGAGTCGCTCTGGCGCCGGGTCGCGGAATTGAAACGCTACCCGAATTCTGCTCGCTTACACGGCCTGGAGGGGCGGGTAGTCTTGAAGGTAGTCATTCGCGCGGATGGGCATCTGGCCGGGGTTAGTGTGATCACAAGTTCAGGGCACGCGGTCCTCGACGATGCGGCGGTGGAGGCGGTGAAACTGGCCTGCCCGCTGCATATGAAACATGAGTTAGGGAAACCACAGATCGTCGTGAGTCTTCCGATTGTGTTCAGCTTGGCGAACTAGAGGACCGATATGACCTTACTCATTTCAACCAGACCAGCAGAGGAGTGAGGCTCACAGGCTAGAGAAAAGGGAACCCTAGAGCGGAAGCGGTGCACTGCAGAAGAGATTATTGGCCATTTTCGAACGCTCGCGATTGAGCTGGGCAAAGGCCTCGGTATGCGCGACGTCCGTCGGAAACTCCGCACCATCCAGCAGTTGGGAGAGGAGTTGCCGAACAGGGGAACTCTTCGATATGCTACACGAGGCGCACGTCCTCGAGGATCGTTGGCGGCGTCATTACAACGCGCAGCGTCCGCATAGGGCCCTTGGGTATCGACCACCAACTCCTGACACTAGCTCACCCCAGCCGGTGTATAGACCAGTAGCTCAGAGGGTGGCCTAACAACTAGGGGGGAGGTCAATCCTTATCTATGAGTTTGAATGAAGCCATGGAGCAAAGAGGCGGCAATCATCCACGAGCATGTGCGACGGGTATGCCGGTTTCGCCATGAGTCATCGTCTGCCCTGGCAACGCATCATCATCGCTTCGGGAGTGTGTCTCACAATGTATGCCGCAACGCTGGCGGCAGAGGACGATTTTACCCGCCTCAAAGTAAGCCGTGCGGGCGAAGGGACGCCCGTTCCGGCCTTTGAGCTCACGACGATAAACGGAAAGACCGTTGAGTTAACGTCGTTGCGTGGAAAGGTCATAGTGCTGAATTTCTGGGCGACCTGGTGCGGGCCCTGCAAAGAGGAGATGCCAGCGTTGGATCGATTAAGTCGGCGATTCGACCCGGCCGATGTAGCCGTTTTGACGATCACTGCGGAACATGAAGACACCCGCATCAAACAATTTATGAACCAATTGAATTCATCGCTGCCGGTATTGTTGGATACGCAGCGGGACGTTGCCACCGCCCTCATGGTCCGGGGGTTACCAACCACCATTTTTGTTGCAAAAAACGGAACAGTCGTTGGCCGCGCCGTTGGCCCACGAGAATGGGACGGGGCCGACGCAGTCAGCTTCATTGAGCGTCTTCGTGATGGAGCTCGCTAAACACCTATGTGCCCGTACGATCCAGTCATGACGCGTTTTAGGTTTCCTGGGACTGTCCTCACTAGTGTGCTCGCCATCCTCCTAGCCGCTGAATCGCTCATGGCCGAGCCGGCTCTGACTCTTCCCTCGCTCCCACTTGGACCGACAAAAACTGTGGTCGAAGGCACGTACCAGCTTTCTCCGCCTGCATTACAGTTCGATCAGACCGGTCATCTTCACCTGGCTTGGTTTGATCAGCAAGGAGAGACACGGGCACTTCGCACCGTTCAACTCACGGCTGAGAAGTCCGTTTCGGCCACGCCTACGCAAGTCAATCCGCCCAGTAGCGAGCCAGATAGCTTGCATCAGGCGCCGGGACTGACGATCGGCCCCCATCAGGAGGTGTTCATCACGTGGGCTCGGGCCGACAAGCACCCGGCAGCGGAATTTGCAGCGGATGTGATGTTATCCGTGTCACACGACCGAGGGGCGACGTTCGAGCCACCGCGTCTCGTGAATGATGACGGAGCTCCGATCAATCACAGCTTTGAATCACTTCACGCCGGTGCTGACGGTATTGTATCCATCACGTGGCTGGACAATCGTAATAAGGAGAAGAGTGGAGCCGGAATACATTTCGCACGTTCGCGCGACGGCGGGCAGACCATTGAAAAGAACCGAACCATGGACGGCATGGCGTGCCCATGCTGCCGTCCCATGGTGACCGCCGCGCCTGATAGCAGTCTCTGGGTCGCCTGGCGTAAAACCTTCGCGGGTAATGTTCGGGATATCGTGGTGGCACACTCGACAGATGCTGGACAGACCTTTTCTGCGCCAACGCTCGTCCACAAAGACGGGTGGGTCTTTCCGGCCTGTCCTCACCGAGGCCCATCAATCGGATTTGACCGAACCGGACGGGTGTACATCGCCTGGTATACCGAGGGCGCCGACGAGCAGCCGCGGCTCTTTGTGGCCACCTCGGATGATGGCGGCAAGACTTTTTCCACGCCTGTCTCGCTCCACACCTCCACGACGTCCGTCCCTGATCAGCTTCGGATGGCCGTGCATCCCGACGGAGTAGTGATCGCTGTCTGGGAGGAAATCACGGGTGTCCGTAAACGGACCGTGATGCGCATCTCCCTTGACCGCGGCCGAAGCTTTGGGCCGCTCCAAACCTTGAGCGACGGCGCGAAAGCAGAATATCCCACCGTCGCGATCCATGCCGACGGATCTGTAGCGATCAGTTGGACGGAGCATGCTTGGCCAAACAATCGGATCGTCCTTCGCTCCGGCAATCTTTCACCACTCCTGCCATGATTGACTATAATGCCGCTAGAACCATGAACGTCGAAGTTACTGCGATATCGAGCAACGCGCGATGAAGACACCAATTCCGTGTTACAAGCAATAGACGTCCGACGATGGTATGGCTGTGAGCCGCAGGGATCTGGTTCCGTGCCTCTCTTAAAGCCGTGGCAGCCGCCAAAGGAACCTCAGCCTACGCCGACCGAAGGGCGTACGGTCGGGACTGCCGATTTGACCGCTCTACGAATTCCGCGCGAGACTGGGGACAGCTCCCGTAAAAATACAAAATCTTCTCGATTGAAATGGTTTACAGTGATCGGCCTTGTGGGTCTCGGGCTGGTTAGCTGGATATTTTCGAACTACTTAGCTCGCCCCCTCACCGTCTCGACCGCGCGTGTGACCGTGCTATCGGCTGGGTCGGCGGTATCTGGGGTTTCCGCAACCGGGTATGTAGTTGCCCAGCGGCAGGCCTCTGTTGCATCTAAGGCGACAGGACGTCTGGAATATCTGGGCGTGATCGTTGGCGATCGCGTGAAGGAAGGGCAAGTCATCGCCCGTCTTCAACGAACTGATGTGGATGCTGCCCTACGGCAGGCTCATGCCAAACTGGAGCTTGCACACGCCAGCCTCAACAGCGCCAAACCGGAACTCCGGGATGCGAAGTTACAGCATGAGCGACTCCAGCGCTTGCTCCCTCTGGGATTTGTCACACAAGCCGATGTGGACATTGCCACTGCCCGGGTGCATCGGGCCGAAGCAGCTGTATCGTCTGCCGAAGCGGCGATCAAATCGGCGATCGCTGAACAGCAAGCCGCCGAGATCAACGTAGAGAATACCAACATCAGGGCGCCATTTGATGGAACGGTCCTGAAGAAGTTTACTGAGGTGGGCGAGGTCGTCGCCCCCTTGTCAGCGTCGACGGTCTCGCGCGCCGCGATCGTCCTGCTCGCCGACATGCAGTCACTGATGGTGGAAGCCGAAGTGTCGGAATCGGTCATCGGCCGTATACACTCCGGTCAGGCTGCTGACATTGCATTGGATGCCGTCCCGAATCGACGATATCGTGGGGAAGTCTTCCAGGTGGTACCCACCGCGGACCGGTCAAAAGCCACGGTGCTGAGCAAAGTCCGATTCCTCGAGATCGATGACCGGGTATTTCCTGAAGCGAGCGCCAAGGTTATCTTCTCAGATGACTCTTCGTCCGTGATATCGAACACCGATAGCTTAGCTGTGCCAATGCAGGCCATTGTGTCCCGCGACGGTCACCAGGTTGTCTGGAGGGTTACTGATGATGTCCTTTCCGTGGTCCCCGTCGAGACCGGGCCGACGGTTGACAATATGGTCCTGATACGTGGAAAACTGACGATGAACGAGACGGTCGTGCTCAATCCGCCCGCTGGGTTGACGTCGGGATCGCGGGTCAAGATCGCCAGCGCACCGTAAGACCAGCCACGACTATGTCTGACGCACTCATTGAACTGCAGCACGTCACGAAGTCGTATTATCGGGATCACCAGGAGCTCAGAGTGCTGCAAGATCTCTCCTTGGCAATTCCTTCAAATAGTTTCGTTGCCATAATGGGGCCCTCAGGCTCAGGAAAAAGCACGCTGCTCAATCTAATAGCCGGAATTGACCAGCCGACTGGCGGCACGCTCACGGTCGCGGGGACAGTCCTCAACACCCTGCGCCAATCGGCTCTGGCGGCGTGGCGTGTACGCCATATCGGCTTCGTCTTTCAGTTCTATAATCTGATTCCCGTCTTGACCGCTGCCGAAAACGTCGAGCTTCCGCTGCTCCTCACCCCGCTGCCGAAAAAACGGCGGCGCGAGCACGTTCAGGCGGTGCTAGCCTTGGTCGGCTTAACGACACACATGCATCACTACCCACGGCAGCTCTCAGGCGGACAGGAACAACGAGTGGGCGTGGCGCGCGCCATCGTAACTGACCCAACAATCATTCTAGCCGATGAGCCGACTGGTAATTTGGACCGAGAGTCGGCGGAAGACATTCTCCTGCTGCTAACGCGGCTCCATCGTGAAATGAACAAGACGATCATCATGGTGACGCACGACCCCCATGCTGCAGAACGGGCTGAAGTTGTGCGACGACTGGACAAGGGCGTGTTGGAGTAACCCATGACGTTGGGCATGTTGGTCGTACGTTATGCCTTCCGCCGAAAGATCCGCCTCGCCTTGACCCTCGGTGGTATTGCAAGCGTGGTCCTCTCCTTTGCGCTCTTAGAAAGCACATTGGATGCGTGGCGCTCCGGAATCGGTGCAGCCATGGCGAACCGGCTCATCACAGTCCACGCCATTTCAGAACCGCTGCATATTCCTCGAGCCTACCGTGAAAAGATTGCGACGATTCCCGGTGTCGTCGAAATCTCGTACGCCAACTGGTTCGGAGGCCAGTACAAAGATGGACGGGATTATTTCACCATCTACGCAGTCGAGCCAGCCAGCTATCTCGCGGTCTACCCGGAATACTTGCTGACACCGACGGAACGTGACAGCTTCATTCGCGATCGGATGGGCTGCATTGTCGGACAAAAGCTCGCCGCCCGTTTCGGGTGGAAGGTGGGCGATGTCATCCCGTTGCAAGGCACGCTGTACCCCGGGGACTGGAACTTCGTGCTCCACGGAATTTATCGCGGCGCGGAGCCAAAGACGGATGAGACGTTGATGCTGATGCATTGGGAAGCCATGAACGAGCGGCGCAAGGTGATTGATCCGGAACGAGCCGGAAATGTCAGTTGGTACGTGACGAAAGTCGCGGATGCGTCCTTGGCTTCGAATGTCGCAGCCACCATTGACAGCCTCTTCGCCAATTCGCTTGCGGAAACGCGGACGGCGACGGAGGAGGCGTTCGAGATGGGCCTGGTCGATATGTCGGGCGGAATACTGACCGCGATGCAGATCATGGCGATTGTCGTCAACGGCATCACCCTGCTCGTTTTAGCCAATGTCCTCATCATGGGCATTCGCGAGCGCACACGCGATTACGCCGTCATGAAAACGCTCGGGCTTCGCACCGTTCAACTGGCGCCCATGATTGTGGGGGAATCGCTGATCATCGCGGCGCTTGGCGCCGCGCTCGGTGTAGGACTGACCGTGGCGGGGTTACCGCTGTTCGGCGGCTGGCTCCAGAGCATCATTTTTTTTCCCGTCTTTACCGTCCATCTCAAGACCCTTTCGCTGACGATCATCGTGACACTGCTCGTTGCCGCGGTTGCCGCGGCTGGACCCGCCGTCCGGCTCATCCGAATGGCGCCCACGGACGGACTGCGGCACCTAGGGTAAGATGTTGTGGCTCTCGTACAGTCTTCGCAATCTCCTGGCCCGACGTATGACGTCTGCCTTGACCCTGATTGGCCTCTCGCTGGTCATTTTTGTGTTGACCGCGGTCCTCATGTTGGCGCATGGTCTCGAACGGACACTCGCAAGCACGGGGCAGGCGGACAATGCCCTCATTCTGCGCAAGGGCACCACGCTTGAGATCTCCAGTTCCGTATATCGCGACCAGGCACGCATCATTCTGACACAGCCAGAAATTGCTGTGGACGCGCGAGGCATGCCGTTAGGCACGGGCGAATTCGTCGTGCTCATCGCTATGCGCAAACTCGGTGGCTCCGTGGGCAATGTGATGTTGCGCGGAACGTCTCCGGAAGCGATTACCCTAAGGCCGCAGGTGCGTTTAACGCAGGGACGATGGTGGCAGCCAGGGACCGACGAGATCGTCATCGGAGCACAGATTGCCAAAGAATTTCCATCGGCGCGCATCGGCACGTCGCAGCGCATTGGGAAGCGCGATTGGCGGATCGTCGGCATCTTCGACGCGGGCCGCAGCGGCTTCGATTCGGAAGTCTGGGGGGATGCCGAACAATTTCTTCCGCTCTTCGGACGAACGGCCTTTACCTCGGTCATCGCGAAGGTGCGTGATGGCCCCGCGTTCGAATCCTTGCGACAGCGTCTCGAAACAGACCGGCGCCTCTTGTTGCAAGTCAAACGAGAGCGCGACTATTACAATGAGAAATCCGCACGGCTAGCGGCCTTCATTCGCTCGGTCGGCTTGGCGCTGACCACGATCTTCAGCGTCGGAGCCATACTGGGCGCAACCATGACGATGTCCGGGGCGGTCGCGAGCCGGGTCGGGGAAATCGGAACTCTGCGCGCGCTGGGCTTTCTCCGTTCTCATATCCTGTTCGCGTTCTTATCGGAGTCGGTTATCCTGGGATGTTGCGCCGGGGTCCTCGGCGTCCTCACCGCCTCACTACTCCAGCATATCACCATTTCCGTTCTGAACTGGTCAACGTTTTCGGAATTGGCCTTTGAATTCCGCTTGTCTCCTGCGATCGCCGGGTCTGGATTTCTCTTTGCCATCGTTATGAGTGTATGCGGAAGCGTGCTCCCGGCCGTCCGAGCAGCGCGGCTCGGTGTGATAGACGCCTTAGGTGCGCGAACCCTATGATGCCGATACGCCGATCCCTCTCTGTCACTCGCCTGCCGATCGCCATTACGACTCTGTACCTCCTGATGGCAGTATGGGCGACCTTTTGTCTAGATGGTGCGCCGGCTAGCCATCAGCATGAACACCATCAGCACTCGAGTCATTCTGCACTGTGCGACTCGGCTTGCCACGCAGTCTCGCCGGCCGTGGCCGCGACCGATTACACGCGAACACTCTCACTCCCCTTCGTTGGTTATAACATCAGTCTAACAGACTTCCTGGCGCCCCTCGTCGTCGTAGGATACGAGTCTCGCGGTCCTCCTATCTCGATCTGAGATTCCTACACTCATTGACGCTTTACGATTCGTCGCGGCAGCCTGCTCAGCTTCAGGCACGACCTGAGCATAAAGTGCTGCTGCGCATGGTCAACAGGAGGATCATCATGCGCTACGGTTATTATGCTGCGCTCATATCTCTCATTAGTTTATCGAGCATATTGTTCCATCTCGACCCTGGTGTCGCTCAAGAGCCACCAAAGCCAGAACAGCAGGAGCCTGTCACGAATGAACAGCCGGAGGGTGCTGAAGTGCTTGCCCAGCCAGTAGTGGTGACGGCGACCCGCACCGAACGGATTGCGACCGATCTTCCCGTCAGTGCAACGATCGTGACCCGAAAAGACGTCAGCGATGCTCCTATCGTGGGGACGGACGATCTGATGCAACAAATCCCAAGTGTGCAGCTGCCGTACCTGGATAGTTTTAGTCAGCATCCGACAGCGAACTTTATGGGCATGCGCGGTCTGGGGCAGCCTCGGGCTCTGGTGCTGATAGATGGCGTCCCGCTCAACGATCCCTTCTTCGGGTATGTGCAGTGGAACATGGTTCCAAAAGAGACGATTGAACGGATTGAAGTGGTCCGCGGAGGAGCCTCCAGCTTGTGGGGCAACTACGCGATGGGTGGCGTCATCAATGTGATCACCAAGAACGCCCAACCCACCCAAGCCGGTCAATCGCTCATGGGGGGATCTTACGGCACGATTCGGTCGAATAGTTATGGTAGCTACCGCACGATCGATGGTTACTTTGGGATCAGCGCCAACGTGAACTATCAACAAACGGGCGGATACACCCCGCAGCAACCGACTCAGCGTGGCCTGACCGATATTCCGGCCAGCAACGCGAACACAAACCTTCAATTCAAATCGGATTACACATCACCGGACTTCAAGTGGTATGCCCGCGGCAACCTGTACAACAGTACTGAGAATACTGGGCAGTCGCTGTCCGATAATCTTCAGAACACGCTTATCTTCAACACGGGCGCGACGTGGAAGCTGACCCAGCAGGAAGACCTCCAGGCCAGCTTCTTCTATTGGCAGCAGAATTTCACCACCAACAACCCCAGCAACGTCAATTGCTGCAATGGCGATATTGACCGCAACTCAGACTTTCTCTCCAATCTCCATCAAACGCCGGTCACAAGCGTAGGCGGCTTTACCCAGTATGAGCGACGCTTCAACGAGACGGTCCGCTCTGTTCAAGTGGGGCTGGACATGCGTTGGGTCCAAGGTACCGATAACTCCCAGCTCTATAGTGCTCCCGGCGCGGCCCCAACCACCCTCAATGGATCTGGAAAGCAATTGTTTGCGGGCCTCTTTGGACAAACCAGCATCGTTCCGATGCCCAAGCTCGAACTTATGCCCAGTGTGCGGATGGATTACTACGAAAACTATGCGGGCAATGTGCAAACGTCCCCCGGTCCAACCAACCCTCAAACAACCAACTTTTCGCCCACGAGCAATATCCAGGTCAATCCCAAGTTGGCCACGCGCTACCAGATCACCGAACCTCTGGCCATACGGGCCGCGGTCTATAGGGCATTTCGAGCTCCGACGCTGGACAACTTGTATCGCAACTTTCAGTCCCCTGGATTTAATCTAGTCAGTAACCCCTTCACGGCTCCTGAGAGCATGGTAGGTGGCGATGCCGGACTCGAACTCAACGTCTCTCGGTTTCAGGGACAGCTCAACCTTTTCTGGAGTGATGTGAAGCACGCGATCACCGCCCTCCCAGTCCCGAATACTCAGTTTTTCCAAATAGCGAATGCCGGGACAATCCAGTCTCGAGGCGTAGAGCTCATGGGGGAGGTTCAATTGTGGCAATACTGGTCGGCCCTGTTTGGTTATGTCTATACCGATTCAAAGCTCATTAGTACTTCGGCCAGCACGTTTCAGCAGATCAATGGCTCCTTCCTCGAGGGATCAAGGACCCCCGGTGTTCCAATGCACTTTGAGACGGTTAGTCTCCGGTACCGGAAACCTGAGGGGCTGGATTTTGTTATCCGGATGCGAGCGAACGAATATATCTTCGCCATCCAGGACGGTTTTAGCCGCCTCTCCAATCAGTTAATCCTTGATGTTAACGCCAGCTACCCGATCCATAAGAGAGTTAATGTCTTTGTCATCGGGACCAACATCACAAATGACAAATATCTGGCATCTTTCAGCGGGCCAACGATTTTCGGATCCAATAATGCCAACGGTGCTCCCGTGATGGTCTTCGGGGGGGTCAATTTTACCCTGTAACAATATGACCCTCGTGCGGAGTTGGACAATGTGGCGAAAAAGCACTACGCCGCATCCGGTGCAGTGATTTCTGACGGTACTCCGGATGCACAAAATCAACTGTTCTATGCAGGTTATGGACGGGCCATCTATGGAGGCGTGACGTTGGGGTTGTTCTGAACAGGTCGAACCGTAACAGGGGCAGACTTAGTTACTGCTCCGTCACAAAGCGTTCGCAATGGAGGTCCTCATGGAAAAAGCACTCGTTCGGGTTGACGAAGCTGCAGCGTTCTTGAGTGTCAGTCGGTGGACAATTTACCGGTGGGTGGATGAAGGGCGGCTGCGCGCCACGAAAATCGGCAAGGGCAGTCTCCGAATCTTTCATGAATCCATTGTGGGATTGGTTTATGAGAGTCAAGTCGATAGAAACAGTGCGATGTCGGGAGCGAAGCGCTGTGCACACTGATCCTCAGCACATTAGCGATGCAATTTGTAGCATCCATCAGTAAGCGTTGGTAGACAGCTCTGTGACAGAAGAGTACTAGAACCAGGCTACGGGGAAGCACAAGTAAATGAAACGTTCGGCCCTATCACAAAAGAGGATCGCAGTCGTAGGGGTGGTAGTGCTGGTCTACTCCGCGCTTGCCATCATGTCTGCGTTCTGCGTCTTCGACCACGCCGTTGGTTCCGGTAGACACGAGCACCATGGCTCGCAGGGGTCACCCGCGCACAATCCTCTCTGTGCCTGGGCCTGTCAAGTCACGTCCAATGCTGCCGTGGCGACAGAGTCTCCGGCATCTTCGATAGGGCCAGTGGTCCAGCTCGTTGTTCAGGTTCCTACTCAATTTGCTTCCGCTGGGTTCTTTTCTCTACTGCACTCGCGCGCGCCGCCGTCTCTTCCCTTCATTCTTCTCGGACAAGGGATCCAGGGCGGACATCCTTCTTCGTGATTCCTCTCGCGTCCCCTGTCCGGCAATTCTGATATCGGTACGCAGTGAGAATTGATTGTGCTTGTCGCGATGCCCGAGTCGGGAGACTGCTTTGCTCGGCCCGTCCGGCGCGTAGGTGGGGCCTCCTCTGGCCTCCGCCCCGGGGCCCTATCGATCATGTGGTATCGACATGGAAAGGAGTGTTGGCTGTGAACGAGGTTCATGAAATGTCCTCTTCGGGATTAGCGGGCAGACTGGTGGCGATCGGAGTTATCGTTCTAACAATTGGGAGCCCGAACCTGGGCGCTGCGTCCTCGAAAACGATAGACACGACGATCATTCAGATTTATGGGCGCATGTGTGAATACCATCGGGAAGATGTTGAGGGAGCCCTTCGTTCATTCAGTGTCGTTCAACAGGTGGAATTCTTAAATGATCATGGAACTGTGCTTGTCCATTACCAGTCAGGTAGCAAGACGCCCGAACAGTTTGCCGACGCGGTCGAACAGACGCTTGCAGCAGGCTGGGGCTGCTCGGCGCGTGTTGATCGAGGTCAGTCTCACGTCCGGACGATTCATGAGGAGGAGAGGCCATGAATGCCGTAGTCAGAATCATTTGTCTGGTCTGGATTGTGTGTGCGACAGCGACACCGGCCCGGGCGGCCGACGAAAAAGTGACACTCATGCTCGGCGGAAAGTTCTGTGATGCCTATCTCAGCGATGTTCGCGATGCGCTGACCAAGGTCGCCGGTGTAAAGGCTGTTGATTTCAAGAGTATGAAGGGTCATGCAGTGGTCACCGTCGAGTCCGGCAAGGCAAAACCCGAGCACCTCGCCGCGGCGGTAAACGGTGTCAAGGGCGATGGATGGCATTGTACCGGCGAGGTTATTAGTAAACCCAGTCATCATTAAAACGGAGAGGTGATGCTCAGAATCGTGTTGGTCAGGCCGATTGTAATGACATTCGTCCTGTCGGGATTCGTTGCCTTGCAGGCAACGGCAGAGATGCCAAAGGTCCCACATGATGGGGAGATCGCTCTGCCAGGCAATTACAAATCGTGGCCAAAGTTCCTTTCCGAAGTCCAGCGACCGGACGTCAAACAGATACGCGAGCTCTACGTCAATCCGATCGGGGATCGAGTGGCCGAAGGACAGCCTTTTTCGAATGGGACGATCTTCGTCATGGAGCTCTACAGAGCGAAAGCCGACGGCGACAATCTGATGAAGGGTGTAGACGGCAAGCTGGTGAAGGACGATCTGACGAAGGTGTTTGTTATGGAGAAAGGGGAGGGCTGGGGTCAGGACGTTCCGGACAATCTCAAGAATGGCAACTGGGTCTTCTCTGCGTACGGTCCGGATGGCAAAACGCTGACTGAAGACTTTACCAAGTGCCGTGCCTGTCATGCGCCGTTGATGCAGAAAGACTTCACGCACCGGTACGATGAATTTTTCCAGATGCGAGCAAAGAAACACTAGGTTTGGTCCTTTGCCACGACCGATGGTGGACCGGCGCTTGGAGTGGGTCGACCTACCTCCTGTCAAGCCCGGTTGGGGAGCGGCCGTCAGGCTGCTCCCTTCCACCTCCAGAAGGTAAGCATGAGGTGACACAATGGAATCGTCACTCCTGCGCGTCAAAGAAGCGGCGCAGGTTCTCAAAGTGAGTACGTGGACGATCTATCGATGGATCGATGAGGGTCAGCTGCAGGCGACGAAGATCGGTCGAGGAAGTCTCCGGATCTTTCGCGACTCGGTAGATCGGCTAGTCGAGGCCAATCGGACCGGGCGGTGGGAGGCTTTCGACCGACGACCGCGCCGTGTCGTGCCGCTGGATTCAGTCAGGCTGGGCAAGCGATAACTCACGCGGCGGATCGAGACATCATCATTCAGGCCTGGAGGTTGTACACCCTTCATTCGGGCCTGCTACCAGGGTGGGATGGTTGACTGCCTCCCCCACCCTGGCCCTATGGGTGACCACTTGGGAGGAGCGATGCATACCATTCTGAGAGGGCGCGGATGGAGGGTAGCATGGCCAAGTCTTCTCTGCATTCTGTGTCTCTCGGTTGTGGCGGCTGGAGCCATCAACGCGCAGGCGCATAGCCTCTTTCCGGAGGGAGGCATGGATTGCTCGGATAACGCGTTGGAATTACCCCCTGAATGGACCCAAGCCATAGAAGGTCCGACACGCAGGCTAGTTGCACTGGCAGACCGGGCCAAGACGGATCCCGTGACCCCGTCCATATCCGCCCTTGCAGTGACCTTGTCTCCGGCTGATGCCGTGCAAGCGCTGGTCGAATCGGGGTCAGGAGGAAATTCCTCTGGCTCCTACGTCGGACTCATCGGCCTTTCGGTGCCGCAGGATGGCGTGTATCGAATCAGCTCAGTCTCTCCTCTCGGGATCAAAGTCGTCACAAGCAAGGGGCGGGTAGAGTCGCACGCGTTCGAGTTTCGA